>NZ_JCALDY010000069.1:0-310 GCF_059813095.1 Mycobacterium sp. NGS22 | reverse complement strand
ACCGCACCGAGGTCAGCGTCTCGGTGACCGGCGCTACCGGCGGCAGGCCCAGCATCTGGGCTCGGTCGGCGTCGAGGAAGTCCACCGGACGGCCATCCAAGACTCGCACCCGACGAGCGTTGGCGATCGGAAGCCATTGCTCCAGTTGAGCATTGAAGTCTGCCGGTGAAGCGAAGCTGCGCCCGGGCAGAAACGAGGTCTCCAGATAGCGGTTGGCTCGCTCCACGATGCCCTTGGATTCAGGGTCATAGGGTTTGAGTTGCACCAGACGCGAACCCAGCGTGCCCATCAACGCCGTGACCGCATCGGT
>NZ_JCALDY010000068.1:0-396 GCF_059813095.1 Mycobacterium sp. NGS22 | reverse complement strand
GGTCCGCGCCGGGACCAGCTGCCCGGCAGAAACAACTCGCCCAGGCGCGGCAAGCGTTCGAATGGCTAGCGGCCGGGTCGTCGTCGGTGCAGCAGCAAGCGTTGCGGGACTTCGACCGCGCCGCGGCGGCGTACTTTGCCGGCACCCACCGGCGGCCGACATGGCGCCGCAAGTTTTTCGACGAGGGATTCTGTGTCCGCGATAGCCGCGTCGAGCTGATCAATGGCAAGTGGGCGCAACTGTTTGTACCCAAGCTCGGGTTCGTGAAGTTGCGGCTGTCCCGCCCGCTGCCGTCCGGCAAACTGGGCATGGCCCGGATCACCTGTAAGGCGGGCCGCTGGCATGTGGCGTTCCCTGCCCCACAACCGTCGGTCGCTGCCACGCAGGACAGAGATG
>NZ_JCALDY010000067.1:0-397 GCF_059813095.1 Mycobacterium sp. NGS22 | reverse complement strand
TGAACCAGCCCGGGTTTCGTGCGCACCTTCTTTCGAGGGAAGGATGGCACGATGCCAAGCAAATACGACCCGGCGGTCAAGGCCAAGGCGGTCCGGTTGCTCCGGGAGCATCGCGAGGACTACGAGACGGAGTGGGCGGCGATGCGGGCCATCTCCACACGGTTGGGGATGAGTACCGAAACGCTGCGTAAGTGGGTGCGTCAGGCCGAAGTCGATGACGGTCAAGCGGCGGGGATGAGCACCCGGGAGTCCCAGGAGTTGCGGGAGCTGCGAAGGAAGAACCGCGAGCTGGAAGAAACCGTCGAGATCCTGAAGGCGGCAACAAGTTTCTTTGCGCGGGCGAGCGACCCGCGACACCGTTGATCTGTGCGTTCATCGCCGAGCATCGCGCTCGGTT
>NZ_JCALDY010000066.1:0-558 GCF_059813095.1 Mycobacterium sp. NGS22 | reverse complement strand
CTGCCCGGGGCGGCCTGGCAGCGCTGCAGAACGCACTACACGACGAATCTGATGGCCATCACGCCCAAGACGTCGTGGCCGTGGGTGCGGACACTATTGCATTCGGTGTTCGACCAACCTGACACTGAATCGGTTGAGGCGCAATATGTTCGGATCATCGACGCCCTAGCCGACAAGCTGCCCAAGGTCGCCGAACACCTGGAGAACTCGCGGGCGGATCTGCTGGCGTTCACCGCGTTCCCCAAACAGATCTGGCGCCAGATCTGGTCGAACAATCCCCAGGAACGGCTCAACAAGGAGATCCGCCGCCGCACCGACGTCGTCGGCATTTTCCCCGACCGCTCCGCCCTGATCCGCCTCGTCGGCGCCGTGCTGGCCGAACAACACGACGAATGGGCCGAATCGCGGCGCTACCTCGGCCTCGACGTCCTCAGCAAATCACGCACCGTCGGCGAGACCCAGACAGACAAGGAGGACACCCCCGCGGCACTGACCGCCTGAACCACTACGACGAAGAATCACACGACGACGTCGTACACCACGTCCCTGGACTTGACC
>NZ_JCALDY010000065.1:0-571 GCF_059813095.1 Mycobacterium sp. NGS22 | reverse complement strand
CAACCGGCCGCGGCGCCCGATCCCGGCCTCGTTGTCCCACCACAACTCATGAGGCACTGCAGCGAAGCTGCCCGAGAGCAGCTGCCACATCCCGGCCACCAAATCCATCGTCTGACGTGAAGGCAGCATCACCGCAGCGATGAACCGGGAGAACGCCGCGACCATCACCAGCACCGGCAGCATCGCTTCTTGGCCGAACCCGACCGCGATCCTGGGTGCCGGGAACCACAGGTCGCACTGCATCGCTCGCCCCGGCGGATGCTCGAGGCGATCCACCGGATCAGCAGGCAGGTATTCCGGGCGGATCGCTCGGACCCGCTCCCGGAACCACGAGATCGAACCCGCCCACCCCACCCGCTCGGCCAGCACCGTCGCTGACATCGTCGGGTAAGCCGACAGCAACGCCCGCATCCGCGGTTCCACCTCACTGATCGCCGACGGCGTCAAGGCCCGCTGATACTTCGGCGGACCATCGTTGGCCAGCGCCGCGGCCACCGTGTCACGCGCGATGCCGAGCTGGCGTGCAATGGTCCGCTGCGACAAACCCTCGCTGCGGTAAAGATGCCGGATC
>NZ_JCALDY010000064.1:0-580 GCF_059813095.1 Mycobacterium sp. NGS22 | reverse complement strand
GTTCACGGTGCCAGCCCCCAACGTGCTGGTGGTAGCCGACTTCACCTACCTACGGCTGTGCACCGGGGTGTTCGTCTACACCGCGTTTGTCATCGACGCCTTCGCCGGGCGCATCGTGGGCTGGCAGTGCAGTGCCAACAAGCGCACCGCATTCGTCGAGTCAGCGATCCGCCAAGCCGCCAACCTGAGGTCAATGGAAGGTATTCCATTGACGGGCAGCACAATTCACCACTCAGATGCGGGGTCTCAATATACATCGGTGAGGTTCGGGGAAACCCTGATGCTGGCCGGACTACGACCATCAGTCGGATCAGTGGGCGACGCCTTCGACAACGCCCTCGCAGAGACGACGATAGGGCTCTACAAGACCGAAGCGGTACGCAACGACTCACCGTTTCGCCGCGGCCCGCTGCACCGGTTAGCCGACGTGGAACTACTCACCGCCGAGTGGGTCAGCTGGTACAACACCAGCCGGCTCATGCACCGTCTGGGCCGCATACCCCCCACCGAATTCGAAGCGAACTACTACGCTCAAGACGCCGCCGCCAAAACGGAGGCACACCAGTAACCGAGTGTGTAC
>NZ_JCALDY010000063.1:0-633 GCF_059813095.1 Mycobacterium sp. NGS22 | reverse complement strand
GCGCGCGGTCGGTATCGACCGGGGCGTGAAAACCACGCTGGCGCTCTCGGACGGCACGATGCTGCGGGCACCGATCATGCGTAGCGGCGAGCAGAAGAAGCTCGCCAGACTGCAGCGTCAGCTTGCCCGCTGCCGCAGAGGCAGTGTCCGGCGTGGCAAGGTGAAAGCCCGGATCGCGCGGCTGCACGCCGAGGTGGCTGATCGGCGCCGGGACTGGGTCGAAAAGACCACCACGCGGATCGCTGCCACTTACGGTGTGGTGGCCGTGGAGAAACTCGCGACCCGCAACATGGTGCGGGCACCGAAGCCTAAACCCGACCCCGACAACGAGGGTCACTACCTGCCGAACGGGAAAGCCGCGAAAGCCGGTCTGAACAAAGGGATATACGCGAACTGCTGGGGTGTGATCGCCCAGCGGCTCGACCACAAGATGTCCGCGTCCGGCACCGCACTCATCGTGGTGCCGGCCGCGTACAGCAGTCTGGAGTGCCGCAACTGTGGACACAGCGTAAAGGAAAACCGCAAGAGCCAAGCGGAATTCCAGTGCGTGAGATGTGGCCACCAAGACCACGCGGACCTTCAGGCAGCCACCACCATCCTCGCCCGGGCTACCACGCCCGCGCACACCTCCGG
>NZ_JCALDY010000062.1:0-636 GCF_059813095.1 Mycobacterium sp. NGS22 | reverse complement strand
GGTGGCCCCGATCGCGGCGACCAGACCGGCATGGGCGTCGCTGGTGACCAGTTTGACCCCGGACAGCCCGCGCGCGGTCAACGACCGCCAAAACGTCAGCCAGCCCGCCCCGTCCTCGGCGGTGGACACATCGATGCCCAGGATCTCCCGATAGCCGTCGGCGTTCACCGCAGTGGCGATCAGGGCGTGCACGTTGACCACCCGACCCTGCTCGCGCACCTTGAGCACCAGGGCGTCGGCGGCCACGAAGGTGTACGGGCCGGCATCCAGCGGCCGGGTGCGAAACGCCTCGACAGCGACATCGAGCTCCTTGGCCATCACCGACACCTGCGACTTGGACAAGCTGGTGATCCCCAGGGTTTCCACCAGCTTGTCCATCCGCCGCGTCGAGACACCGAGCAGGTAGCAGGTGGCGACCACCGTAGTCAGGGCCCGCTCGGCACGTTTGCGGCGCTCCAGCAGCCAATCCGGGAAGTAGGAGCCCTGCCGTAGTTTGGGGATCGCCAGATCCAAACTGCCTGCGCGGGTGTCGAATTGGCGAGACCGGTACCCGTTGCGTTGGTTCGTGCGTTCAGTGCTGCGTTGGCCGTACCCGGCACCGCACAGGGCGTCGGCTTCGGCCCCCATCAGGGTATG
>NZ_JCALDY010000061.1:0-657 GCF_059813095.1 Mycobacterium sp. NGS22 | reverse complement strand
CCCGGCACGGCCCCAATTGAACTGCTCCACAGCGAGATTCCACACATAACGGGCATCAGCACAGTGCCTGGCCAGCATAAACGCCGCTTGTTCACCGGTGGGATACAGCCGGTACCGGTGCGCCACCGCTACGCCACCTTCCCCTGGCGCGCGGCGGCGACTTTCTGGTTCTCCACATATCGCCTGACCACTTCCAACGGCGCACCACCCACGGTGGAAACGAACCAGGACGGGGACCATAAACACTTCATCCGCGCCAGATGCGCGAACTCCTGCCGAAGACGCCGCGACGAGCGCCCTTTCAGAATCTGAACGAGTTTTGACACCGCCACCTGCGGTGGCAGCTCGACGAGCAGATGCACATGATCGGGCATCGTCTCGACCTCAATCACCATTCCGTTAAACTCGGCGACCACCTCTCCGATGATCTGCTTCAACCGCTTCTGGATTGGCCCACGCAACACATCACGGCGGTACTTCGGGCACCAAATCACGTGGTACTTCACCGAAAACACCGATTTACGTGTCGACCGGTACTGCATGAGCCTCACGATAAACCCCGCCTACGACAAACACGGTCCGCTACGCGGACCGACAGACGGGATCGGCTATCCCCCGACTGAAGTCGAGGGCTTGCGCCGAAGAAAGCTTCGGTCA
>NZ_JCALDY010000060.1:0-1071 GCF_059813095.1 Mycobacterium sp. NGS22 | reverse complement strand
TGTAATGGCCAGGGAGGTTGTGAACGGCGTGGTGCGCGGAAGTAGGTAAGGACCTCCGGTATCGGTGTGGTTACCACACACACGCCGATCACCAGGAGGTCCTCGTGCCCCACGCTAATGCTTCGCTGACCCCGAAGGGGCGATTGAAACTCGCCAAATTGATCGTCGATGACGGTTGGCCGATCCGGCGGGCTGGCGAGCGGTTCCAGTGCTCGCCGGCCACGGCGAAGAAATGGGCCGATCGCTACCGCATCGGTGGCGCTGAGGCGATGTTCGACCGGCCCAGCCGCCCTCACCGCAGCCCCAACCAGCTGCCGGTACGTCGGGAGCGCCGGATCGTCAAGCTGCGCTTCACCCGCCGCTGGGGCGCTGATCGTATCGCCGCACACCTGCACGTGCCGCGTTCAACGGTGCAGGCAGTGCTCAAGCGCTACAAGATGCCTCTGCTGCGGCACCTGGATCAGGCCACTGGTCTGCCGGTACGCCGCCCGAAGCCCAACCGCTACGAGCACGCGGCGCCGGGCGATCTGGTGCATGTGGACATCAAAAAGCTCGGTCGCATCCCTGATGGCGGCGGACACCGCAAGCTCGGCCGGCAAGCCGGGCGCAAAAACTGCAGCGGGATGGGCTACGCCTACCTGCATCACGCGGTCGACGACCATAGCCGCCTGGCCTACTCCGAGGAACTCGGCGATGAACGCAAGGAGACCGCCGCGGCGTTCTGGCGCAACGCCAATACCTTCTTCGCCGAGCATGGCATTACCGTTCGACGCGTCCTGACCGACAACGGATCCTGCTACCGCTCAAAGTGTTTCGCCCAAGCGTTGGGTGACGACGTCGCGCATAAGAGAACCCGGCCGTATCGGCCGCAGACCAATGGCAAGGTGGAACGCTTCAATCGCACCCTGACCGCCGAGTGGGCCTACGCCCAGACCTACGGGTCCAACGCCGCGCGCTCAGCGACCTACCAAGACTGGCTGCATCACTACAATCACCACCGACCCCACACCGGCATCGGAGGCAAGCCCCCCATCGAGCGCCTACGCGTTCACAACCTGGCCGTCAAGAACA
>NZ_JCALDY010000006.1:0-255918 GCF_059813095.1 Mycobacterium sp. NGS22 | reverse complement strand
AAATAGTCCACCGTCCGGCGCACGCCCTCTGCCAACTCGACCTGTGGCCGCCAGCCCAAAACCCTTGCCGCCAAACCGATGTCAAGACACGAACGCTTCAGGTCACCCAGCCGCGGCGGATGGAACTCGGGGTCGTCGGGACCGCCGACGGACGCCGCGACCGCCGTGTGCAGTTGCCGGTCGGACGTTTCGATGCCGGTGCCGACGTTGAAGCGTTGCCCGCCGCCCGCCGTTCCGGACGCCTTGACGAAGGCGTCGACGACGTCGTCGACGAACACGTAGTCGCGGGTGTTGGAGCCGTCACCGAACACCTTGGTGGCCCTGCCCTCCAGCAATGCCTGCGCGAAGATCGCCACCACTCCGGCCTCACCGTGCGGATCTTGACGCGGGCCGTAGACATTGGCGGGCGCGATATGCGAACAGTCCAGACCGTACAGATGCCGGAAGGTGTTCAGGTAGATCTCACCGGCCACCTTTCCCGCGGCGTATGGCGAAGCCGGATCGGTGGGCACCGTCTCGGGCGTCGGATACACCGGCGGCACCCCGTAGATCGACCCGCCCGAGGAGGTGTGCACCACCTTGCGCACCTGCGCGCGCCGCGCCGCCTCGGCCAGCCGGATGGTGCCGATCACGTTGACCGACGCGTCGAACTGCGGGTCTGCCACCGAGTGCCGCACGTCGATCTGTGCGGCCAGGTGGAATACCACCTCCGGGCGGTGTTCGTCGAGGACGGCGTCCAGGTCCGCGGTCACGATGTCGGCCTCGACGAAGACGTGCGCCGGGTTGTCGGCGAGGTGCTCGAGGTTGGTTGCGCGGCCGGTCGCGAAGTTGTCCAGGCTCGCCACCGTGTGGCCGTCGGCGACGAGACGGTCGACTAGCGTCGACCCGATGAAACCGGCTGCCCCGGTGACCAGTGCGCGCACCGGCCCACCATACAGAGTGGCGACGGCGGCAGCGGTGTTGATCGCGGTGCAGTTGGGCATTCGCGCGGTGCTGGCGTTCGGCGGATATTTCTACTGGGATGACCTGATTCTCATCGGCCGGGCCGGCACCCAGGATCTGCTGTCCCCGTCCTACCTGTTCGACGACCACGACGGGCACGTGATGCCGGGTGCGTTCCTGGTGGCCGGGGCGATCATCCGACTGGCGCCGCTGGACTGGACCGGCCCGGCGGTCAGCCTGGTGGTGCTGCAACTGCTGGCGTCCCTGGCGTTGCTGCGCACGCTGTATCTGATCCTGGGCTGGCGGCCGGTGTTGTTGCTGCCGTTGACGTTCGCACTGTTCACGCCGCTGGGTCTGCCGGGATTCGCGTGGTGGGCGGCGGCACTGAACTCGCTGCCGATGCTGGCTGCGCTGGCCTGGGTGTGCGGGGACGCCGTGTTGCTGA
This sequence comes from Mycobacterium sp. NGS22, assembly GCF_059813095.1. Lineage (NCBI taxonomy): Bacteria > Bacillati > Actinomycetota > Actinomycetes > Mycobacteriales > Mycobacteriaceae > Mycobacterium > Mycobacterium sp. NGS22. Next base: position 254,531 of record NZ_JCALDY010000006.1, on the reverse strand, counting down.
TCCGCACCGGTCGTCAACGCTACGCGGTCACCGCGGTGCTGGCCTATCTCGGCGGGCTGTTGTTCTTCGAGAAGGCCGCGGTGATCCCGTTCGTGGCCTTCGCGGTGGTCGCCCTGCTGTGTCACGTCGCGGGTGAGCCGAGCCCGGTGCGCGCCGTTTGGCGCGAGGGGCGTCGGCTGTGGGTGGGGTCGCTGGCACTGACCGCCGGTTGGGTGACCCTCTACTTGTCGGTGGTCGACCAGCGGCGCTGGAGTTCGGATCTGACGATGACGTGGGCGCTGCTGCGTCGCTCGATCACCCACGGCATCGTGCCGGGTCTGGCTGGCGGACCGTGGGATTGGGCGCGGTGGGCGCCGGCCTCCCCATGGGCCACCCCGGGTCCGTTGGTGATGACGCTGGGCTGGCTGACTTTGGTTGGCGTGCTGGCGGTTTCGCTGATCCGCAAGCAGCGCATAGGGCCCGTGTGGCTCAGCGCGGCCGGGTACGCCGTGGCCTGCCAGGTGCCGATCTACCTGATGCGGTCCTCGCGGTTCACCGCACTGGAACTGGCACAAACGCTGCGGTATTTCCCCGACCTCGTGGTGGTACTCACATTGCTGTCCGCGATCGCGTTGACCGCGCCCAACCGCGAATCGGCGGGGTGGCTGGACGCGTCCCGGCTACGCACCGCGACGACATCCGTTGTGGCACTGTCTTTTCTGGCGAGCAGCCTGTATTCGACGGCAACATTCCGGACGGCGTGGCGGGACAACCCCGCCGAACCGTATCTGAAGAACGCCCGTAACGGTCTGGCAAGCGCGAATCCGACTGTGCCGCTGCTGGATCAGGAAGTCGACCCGCTGGTCCTGCAGCGGGTGGCGTGGCCGGAGAACCTGGCCAGCCACCTGTTCGCTCTGCTTCGTGACCGGCCTGAATTCGCTTCGGCGACAACGGCACTGCGAATGTTGAACAGCAAAGGTCAACTCGTCGACGCCCGGGTGACCTGGGTGCGGACGATCAGACCTGGGCCCGTCGAGCAATGTGGTTACTTCGCCGCTCCCGACCAGCCGGCCCGCCTGATCCTGGATGGTCCGCTGCTGCCGGCCGACTGGACCGTTGAACTGAACTACTTGGCGAACACCGACGGCTCGATGATGCTGGCCCTCTCCGAGGGCCCCGAGGTGAAGGTTCCGGTGCATCCCGGACTCAACCGTGTCTATGTCCGGTTGCCGGGCGCCGGAGACGCGATCACGGTGCAGGCCAGCACCGCCGCCCTTGCGCTGTGCCTGGCGTCGGGACCGGTGGGTTTCCTGGCCCCCACCTGATCTGCCTGAACATCGACCTGCGGAGCCGTCACGGCGATAAGCTGAGTTTCCCCTAGCGGCGGGAGGACGACGATGTCCTATCTGACAGCGGCCCCGGAGTATCTGGCGTCGGCGGCGACAGACCTGGCCGGCATCGGGGAATCGCTCCGCGCGGCGAATCTTGTTGCGGCCCTTCCTACTTCAACGGTATTGGCCGCCGGAGCCGACGAAATCTCGGCCGCGCTGACCGCGCTGTTCGGCGTGTACGCGCAGCAATACCAGGCCGTGAGCGCGCACGTCGCGGCGTTGCACCAGCAGTTCGTGCAGACGCTCACGGCCGGAGCCGGGGCGTACGCGACGGCCGAGGCCCTCAACGTCGGTCCGCTGCAACCGGTTGTCGACCTGATCAACACACCCACCCAGACACTGCTGGGCCGTCCGCTGATCGGCAACGGCGCCGACGCGACGACGCCCGGCGGCGCCGGAGGTGCCGGCGGATTCCTGTACGGCAACGGCGGCAACGGCGCGGCGGGCGGGACTAATCAGGCCGGCGGCGCCGGCGGCGATGCCGGCCTGATCGGTAATGGCGGGATCGGTGGCAAGGGCGGACTCGGCGGGATGGCCGGTGGTGCCGGTGGACGCGGCGGCTGGCTGTTCGGCGACGGCGGGATGGGCGGGGCGGGCGGAATCGGTCCAGTCGGAAACCTCGGGGGCGCAGGCGGGACCGGCGGATCAGCCGGAATGTGGGGTAACGGAGGCTACGGCGGGGAAGGCGGCCACGCCCAGACGGCGTCCGCGGCACCCGGTAGTGGCGGCGGGCGCGGTGGCGACGGCGGCAACGGCGGCTGGCTCAGCGGCGACGCCGGCGACGGGGGCAACGGGGGAAACGCGTACGTCCAGGCAAAGGGCGGCGACGGCGGCAACGGCGGCAGTGCCGGCCTGTTCGGCGACGGCGGTTTCGGCGGCACCGGCGGGGACGGCATCGGAAACGGCGCGGTCGGCGGCAATGGCGGCGCCGGCGGCGCCGGAGGTCTGGTGTACGGCGCGGGCGGTGGCGGCGGTTTCGGCGGGGCCGGTGCAAACAACGCCAGCCTTGGCAGCAACGGAGGCCGCGGGGGGTCCGGTGGTGTCGGCGGTGCCGGGGGCACGCTGATCGGCAGTGGTGGAGCCGGCGGCGGCGGGGGCCGCGGCGGCGACATCGCGGGTGGTATCGGCGGCGAGAGCGGCGGCAAGGGCGGGGCCGGCGCGAGCGGGGGCGGCGGCGGGCTGCTGTACGGCAATGGCGGAGCAGGCGGGGCCGGCGGAAGGGGCGGCTTCGCACTCGGCGCCGGTACTTCTCCCGGGGGCGGGGGAAACGGCGGCGTCGGAGGGTCCGCGCAGCTGATCGGCAACGGCGGAAACGGTGGCCCGGGCGGAACCGCTTCTCCACCCGCGACTCCCGGCACCGCCGGCCCCGGCGGCGCCCGCGGGATCCTCTTCGGCACTCCCGGCGCGTCCGGATAGTCAACGGGTGGCTGAGAGAATGGATTCGTGAGTTCCGAACCGCCGGCCTCGGCACCCGATACGCCGAAACCGCGCCCGCGCATCACCCGCGAGGATCTCGAGCGGTTCGCCGACGAGGACCTGATGCGAACGGCGTGGGACGAAGACCGACTGCGCGACGAAGCACCGCCGCACCATCGGTAGCGTGTGCCGTCGCCGCGAGTTGGAGCCGCCTAGGAGAATCGAACTCCTGACCTATTCATTACGAGTGAATCGCTCTACCGACTGAGCTAAGGCGGCCTGCCGCTTCGGGCGGCACGAGTCTACGGCAGAGCGCCGGACCGACCCAAGTCCGACCGCCGCCCCGTCGTCAGCGCAATTCCTGGCCGATCGTGGCCACCATGGCGTCGACCGCGAATTTGGGCTTGACGTTGGTGCTCAGCGCTTCGCGGCAGGCCAGGACGGCCTCCACGCAGCGCAACAGTCGCTCGGGGCTGGCGTGCGCGGCCAGCGCGCCCACCCGCTCGGCCATGTCCGGATGGTTCGCCCGAATCCGGCCCGCGTTCGCCGAAACCACCAGCGCATCGCGGAAATAGGTGGCCAGATCGATCAAGGCACGGTCCAGCGCGTCCCGCGAGGCACGGGTATGACGGGATTTCTGCCGTCGTTCCAGGTCCTTGATCGCTCCGGCGGAACCCCTGATCGCCCCGGCGGCGCCCTTGCCGGTACCGCCGGCCCCCAGCGCCGTGCGCAGTTCCTCGGTCTCCGCTTCGGCGCGATCGGCGGTCAACGCCACCGCCTCGGCTTCGGCGGCGGCGACCAACTCCTCCGCGGCGGCGTAGGCCCGTGAGGGCCGGGTCGCGTCGCGGATCAGTTCCAGCGCCCGCTCGCGTCGTTGCCGGGCTTCGGGGTCGGTGGCCAGCCGGCGCGCCCGCCCGACGTGACCGCCGCTGACCGAGGCCGCCCACTGCGCCGTCTCGGCATCCAGCCCGTCGCCGTCGGCGAGGACCTGGGCGATCGCCTCGGTGGACGGCGTCACCAGCGCAACGTGCCGGCACCGGGAGCGCAGCGTGATCGCGATGTCCTCGGGATCCACCGAGGGGGCGCACAGCAAGAAGACCGTCGACGGCGGAGGCTCCTCGACGACCTTCAGCAGCGCGTTGGCGGCCCCCTCGGTCAACCGATCGGCGTCCTCGATGAGAACGATCTGGTGGTGGCCGGTGGTCGGGCGCCGTGAGGCGATCTGCACGATGCCGCGCATCTCGTCCACACCGATGGACAGACCTTCGGGAATGACCCGCCGGACGTCGGCGTGGGTGCCCGCCATGGTCGTCGTGCACGCCCGACAGCTCCCGCAACCGGGCTCGGACTCCGACGTACATTGCAGCGCGGCGGCGAAGCACAGCGCGGCTACCGAACGTCCCGAGCCCGGCGGTCCGGTGATGAGCCAGGCATGTGTCATAGTTCCGGGGCTCGAAGCCGCGTGAGCCTGGTCACCCCGACTATCCCGGCGGGCGTCCCGGGCTGCCGCCAACAACTCGGCTTCCACGACTTCCTGGCCTACCAGCCGCGTAAACACTCCCGTCATCATCGGCAACAGTAGTGAGCGCCTCCGACAGAGACCGATCAGCGTCCGTTTCGCGACAATTCCGTGATCTTTGCCCAGCTTTCGCCCTCGTCGGAGGGCATGCCGGGCCCATTTCCGGTTACCGACGAGTCGCCGCTGACCGATACGGTGGGTTCGTGAACACGGTGGCAACCTTCCCCCGGCGAATCGCTGCATTCGCACGGTGGGTGGTGCGCACCCCGTGGCCGGTCTTCTCCCTGAGCATGTTGCAGGCCGACATCATCGGCGGGCTGTTCGTGTTGGGCTTCCTGCGCTACGGATTGCCGCCCCGCGACCGCATCCAGCTACAGGACCTCCCGCCTGCCAACGTGGTGATCTTCGTTGCCACGGTCATCTTGCTGTTTCTGTTCGGGTTCGCCTGGAACCTGCGCCTGCTGATGCCGGTTTTCCGCTGGCAGCGTCGCGACAACCTGCTGGTCGAAGCCGACCCGTCCACCACGGAACTGGCCCGCACCCGAGCGCTGCGGATGCCGTTCTATCGCACGGTGGTCAGCGCGGTGTCCTGGGCCGTCGGCAGCATGGTCTTCGTGATCGCCAGTTGGTCGGTGGCCCGGCACGCCGTGCCGGTGGTGGTCGTTGCGAACGCCCTGGGCGCCACCGCGACGGGGATCATCGGTTATCTGCAGTCCGAGCGGGTGCTGCGCCCGGTGGCGGTCGCGGCGCTGCGCAGCGGGGTGCCCGAAAACGTGCGGGCACCCGGCGTCATCCTGCGGCTGATGCTGACCTGGGTTCTGTCCACGGCGGTGCCGCTGGTGGCGATCGTGCTGGCCGTGGTTTCGGACAAGATCGCCCTGCTGCACGCCTCCCCCAGCGCATTGTTCAACCCCATCCTGCTGTTGGCGCTGGCGGCGTTGGCCATCGGCGCGGCCGGCACGCTGCTGGTGTCGATGTCCATCGCCGACCCGCTACGCCAGCTGCGCTGGGCCCTGTCGGAGGTACAGCGCGGCAACTACAACGCCCACATGCAGATCTACGACGCCAGCGAGCTCGGACTGCTGCAGGCCGGGTTCAACGACATGGTCCGCGACCTCTCGGAGCGGCAGCGGCTGCGCGACCTGTTCGGTCGTTACGTGGGCGAGGACGTCGCCCGCCGGGCGCTCGAGCGCGGTACCGAACTGGGCGGGCAGGAACGCGACGTCGCGGTGCTCTTCGTGGACCTGGTGGGCTCGACCCAGTTGGCGGCTACGCGTCCGCCCGCCGAAGTCGTCCACCTGCTCAACGAGTTCTTCCGGGTCGTCGTCGACACCGTCGGCCGCCACGGCGGGTTCGTCAACAAGTTCCAGGGCGACGCGGCGCTGGCGATCTTCGGCGCGCCGATCGAGCATCCCGACGGCGCGGGAGCGGCGTTGGCGGCGGCCCGTGAGTTGCACGACGAACTGATCCCGGTGCTCGGGTCCGCCGAATTCGGCATCGGCGTCTCCTCCGGCCGGGCCATAGCCGGCCACATCGGCGCCCAGGCCCGGTTCGAGTACACCGTCATCGGTGACCCGGTCAACGAGGCCGCCCGGCTGACCGAGCTGGCCAAACTGGAAGAGGGCCACGTGCTGGCGTCGGCGATCGCGGTCAGCGGGGCGCTGGACTCCGAGGCGCTGTGCTGGGACGTGGGTGAGGTGGTCGAGCTGCGTGGTCGCGCGGCGCCCACCCAGTTGGCGCGTCCGCTGAATCTCGCTGCCTGCAGCGAGGTTTCGGACGAAGCCGAGGAGGCCTCGACCAGACGCCACTGATGCCGAGCAGACGCAAAAGCCCCTGTTTCGTGCCGAAACAAGGGGCTTTCGCGTCTGCTCGCGCGGGTTAGGTGCGCTTGGCCGCGCGCTTCGCCGGTGCCTTCTTGGCCGCCGCCTTCGACGTGGCCTTGCGTGCCGTCTTCTTCGCGGCTCGCTTCACCGGGCCGCGGGCCCGCCGATCGGCGAGCAGTTCGGAGGCGCGTTCGTCGGTGATCGACAACACGTCGTCGCCTTTGCGCAGACTGGCGTTGGTCTCGCCGTCGGTGACGTACGGACCGAACCGGCCGTCCTTGATCACCATCGGCTTGCCCGACGCCGAATCGGTGCCCAGCTCCCGCAGCGGCGGTGCCGAAGCAGCCTGTCGCCCAGAGCGTTTCGGCTCGGAGTAGATCTTGAGCGCCTCGTCGAGGGTGATGGTGAACATCTGGTCCTCGGTGGCCAGCGATCGAGAATCGGTGCCGCGCTTGAGATATGGGCCGTAGCGTCCGTTCTGTGCGGTGATCTCCTCACCGGATGCGGGGTCGGTGCCGACCACCCGCGGCAGGGACAACAGTTTCAGTGCGTCCTCGAGTGTGACCGTCTGCAGGTCCATGCTGCGCAGCAGCGAACCGGTGCGCGGCTTCGGACCGGTCGGCTTTTTGCCCTTCTTCGCCGGAGCGGCATCGCCTTCGTCGTCTTCGGACTTGGGCAGGATCTCCGTCACGTACGGCCCGTAGCGCCCGTCTTTGGCCACGATCTCGTGACCCGTTTCCGGGTCCACACCCAGCACGCGCCCCTCCTGCGGAGTGGCGAAAAGTTCTTCTGCCACTTCCAGAGTCAGCTCGTCGGGAGTCAGCGAATCGTTCAGGTTGGCCCGCTGCGGAGTCGACTCGCCGTCGTCACCGACGATCGTACGTTCCAGATACGGGCCGTTCTTGCCGACCCGAACGTAGACCGGACGTCCCAACGCGTCGTCGAAAACCTTGATGGAGTTGACTTCTCGCGCGTCGATACCTTCGAGGTTGATGCCGACCAGTTTTTTCAATCCACCGGATCGGGCGACAGAGTCGGCCACGCCGTGCTCGCCGCCGAAGTAGAAGTTGTTCAGCCAGTTGGTGCGTTGCTCGTTACCCGAGGCGATCGCGTCGAGCTCGTCTTCCATCGCCGCGGTGAAGTCGTAGTCGACCAGACGGCCGAAATGCTGTTCCAGCAAACCGATTACGGCGAACGCGACCCAGGAGGGCACCAGGGCGCTGCCCTTCTTGTAGACGTAACCGCGGTCCTGGATCGTCTTGATGATCGAGGAGTAGGTCGACGGCCGTCCGATGCCAAGCTCTTCGAGCGCTTTGACCAGGGATGCCTCGGTGTAGCGGGTCGGCGGGTTGGTGGAGTGCCCGTCGGGTGTGAGTTCGACGGCATCCAGCCGCTGGCCGGGGGTCAGTTGCGGCAGCCGACGCTCGGCGTCGTCGGCTTCGCCACCGGCCAGTTCGTCCACGGTTTCCACGTAGGCCTTCAGGAAGCCGGGGAAGGTCAGGGTGCGGCCAGAGGCGGAGAAGATCACTTGCCGCTCACCTGAGCGGCCTTCGATCCGCAGGCTCAGCGTGGTGCCACGCGCATCGGCCATCTGGGAGGCCACGGTGCGCTGCCAGATCAGCTCGTAGAGGCGGAATTCGTCGCCGTCGAGCTCGCGACGCACCGCGTCGGGGGTGGCGAACGTCTCACCGGCGGGCCGGATCGCCTCGTGCGCCTCCTGGGCGTTCTTCACCTTGCGGGTGTACTGGCGCGGCGAGGGGGCCACGTACTCCTCGCCGTAGAGCTGGCGCGCCTGGTTGCGCGCGGCGCCGATCGCCGACTCCGACAGCGTCGTGGAGTCGGTCCGCATATAGGTGATGTAGCCGTTCTCGTAGAGCCGCTGAGCGATGCTCATCGTGCGCTCGGAGGAGAACCGCAGCTTGCGGCCGGCCTCCTGCTGCAGCGTCGAGGTCATGAACGGCGGATACGGGCGGCGGGTGTAGGGCTTCTCCTCGACCGACGCCACCGAGAGCTGAGCGCCACGCAAGCCTTCGGCGATCGAAGTGGCGGCGGACTCGTCCAGAACGGTGACCTCGTCGGCCTTGCGTAGCTGACCCAGCGAGTCGAAGTCACGGCCGGTGGCCACCCGCAAACCGTCGACGTTGGTCAGGCGCGCGGTGAACGTCGGCGGCTGCGCCTTCGGGTCGGACACGCTGGCGTCCAGCTTGGCCAGGATGTCCCAATACGACGCGCTGCGGAAGGCCATCCGGTCGCGTTCGCGCTGCACGATGATGCGGGTCGCCACCGATTGCACCCGGCCGGCCGACAGCTTGGGCGCGACCTTCTTCCACAGCACCGGGCTGACCTCGTAGCCGTACAGCCGGTCCAGGATGCGGCGGGTCTCCTGCGCGTCGACCAGGTCGATGTCGAGATCGCGCGGGTTCTCGGCGGCCTCGAGGATGGCCGGCTCGGTGATCTCGTGGAACACCATCCGCTTGACCGGGATCCGCGGCTTGAGGGTCTCCATCAGGTGCCAGGCGATCGCTTCGCCTTCCCGGTCACCATCGGTGGCCAGATAGAGCTCGTCGACGTCTTTGAGCAGGCCCTTCAACTCGGTGACGGTGCTCTTCTTCTCGGGGCTGATGATGTAGAGCGGCTCGAAGTCGGCGTCGACGTTCACCCCCAACCGTGCCCACGGCTCGGACTTGAACTTCGCGGGCACGTCGGCGGCGGCGCGGGGCAGGTCCCGGATGTGGCCGCGGGACGACTCCACGATGTAGTTGGCGCCCAGGTAACCGGCCAGCTTGCGCGCTTTGGTGGGCGACTCGACGATCACGAGTCGCCGGGTGCTCCCGTTGCTGGCCACCTGCGCTTACGCTCCATCTCGATCTATCGGTCCCCTCGCGGAACCGCCCCCGCAGGGAAGAATGACAGGTCGACTCCCTGAAATTCCCGGAAATCCGGTCAGTTTCCGGTCAGTGGACCTACGCGCTGTCCCCTTCGCCCCGCGGGCAACTGACAATTTCGCACCATTGGGCGGGCCTGCGCAAACCGGCCGACCCCATCGCCGGCCTGTGCGACCGCTCAGACGTGGGGCCACTGGGCCGCCGACTCGGGGTCGTCGGGCGCCTCCCCCACGTTCTCTACCAGGCGCGATAGCCTGCGGCGACCGCTGATCCGCAGCGCCGGCCGAGCCCCGCGGGTGCCGATCAGGGTGGGCGCGATCCCGACCCGCATCAGAGCCGACGCCAGCGGCGAATGGGTGTCCGGCGCGTGCGGATCCAAACCCAGCAGGTACCGGTCGGCTTCCGGGGTGCCGGCGGCCAGGGTCCACGCCCGCAACTCCCGCGGCCCGGGCAGCCAGCGCGGCGGCACCGTCTTGACCGCGCCCCGCGTCCACTCCTTGGCGATATTGCACAATCGCGGGTCCACCGCCGTGCGGACCAACGGGTGATCCTCGTCGGTCCGGGTGATCTCCGGGACCAGTCCGGCTTCGGTGATCATCTCCGCCAGCGCGGCGGCCCGCCAAGGCCGATCCACAACCACCGACACCCGGGCGCCGGACCCCACCGTGACGATCTGACCGGGCGCGGCCAGCAGTCCACACAGATCGTCGACCGCGGGCGGTACCGACTCCGCGGCGAAGAAGGACAGCTGGCTCACGCCACAGACAGTAAGCCAGCGGACCGAGCCAGGGTCGGTCCGCGTGCGGCGCGGCGTGACCAGAGGCGTAAGCGGGTGCCAATAACGGAAACCCCCCGGGGCGGGTCCCGCAAGAGCGGGGCTGCGCCGGGGGGTTTCTTTTCAGAATCTGCTCGGATTAAAGGGAGCGGACTCCGGTGGCCTGGGGGCCCTTAGGGCTGTGGCCGATCTCAAACTCGACCTTCTGGTTCTCTTCGAGGGTGCGGAAGCCCGTCCCCTGGATTTCCGTGTAGTGGACAAACACATCCGCGGAACCGTCCTCGGGGGCGATGAAACCGAACCCCTTCTCCGCGTTGAACCACTTCACAGTTCCCTGTGGCATCTCTCTGATCTTTCCTTTTCTTCTGGGTGCGGGGCACCGCCGTTCGGTGCCCCGGGCCCGTCACGACCGCCATACCTCGCGGAGTCGCCGGAACTTCACCCGACAGATAACCTCGCAGGAACCGCGATCGCAACGTCGATCCTGCGAAAGTTTGACACGAACACAGAAGCTACGACCGCACTCAGTCAACCACGTTCGTCGCGCAGGCAACAGCCTGATGGCAGCGCAGGTCGCCGGACGGAGCCTCAATTTACGTAAGCGTCACTCGGCGGCCACGGCAGCGGGCCCCGAACGCTCGGAAAGGTAGCGATGGCGAGTTTCGGCAGCGAACTGCTTGCCGCCGCACTCGCCGGCACCGCCCCCGGCGAGCATCCGCTGCGCCATGTCGCCGAATTACCGCCCCGGCCCGCCCGACCCGCCGACTGGCCCGACTGGGCCCGGCCCGAGGTGGTCCGCGCCTTCACCGAACGCGGGATTCGCACGCCCTGGTCACACCAGGTGCAGGCCGCCGAACTGGCGCACGCCGGACGCCACGTGGTGATCAGCACCGGCACCGCCTCGGGCAAGTCGCTGGCCTACCAGCTCCCGGTGCTCAACGCGCTGGCCTCCGACCCACGAACCCGGGTGCTGTACCTATCGCCGACCAAGGCGCTCGGTCACGACCAGCTGCGCGCTGCCCACGCCCTGGTCACCGCGGTTCCCCTCGTTGACGTCGCACCCACGGCCTACGACGGCGACGCGCCCGCCGAAGTCCGCCGCTTCGCCCGGGAGCGCTCGCGCTGGCTGTTCTCCAATCCCGACATGATCCACCTGTCGATCCTGCGCAACCATGCCCGCTGGGGGGTGCTGTTGCGCGGACTGCGGTTCGTGATCGTCGACGAATGCCACTACTACCGTGGGGTGTTCGGTTCCAACGTGGCGATGGTGCTGCGCCGCCTGTTACGGCTGTGCGCGCGCTACTCCTCGTATCCGACGGTCATCTTCGCCAGCGCGACCACCGACTCCCCCGGCACGACCGCCACCGAGCTCATCGGCCAACAGGTCGTCGAAGTGGTCGACGACGGATCACCGCAGGGGGGACGGACGGTCGCGTTGTGGGAACCCGCGTTGCGGACCGACCTGCTCGGGGAGCACGGGGCTCCGGTGCGCCGGTCGGCGGGAGCCGAGGCGGCTCGGGTGATGGCCGACCTGATCGTGGAGGGCGCGCAGACGTTGACGTTCGTGCGGTCCCGTCGCGGCGCCGAGTTGACCGCGTTGGGGGCGCGGGCGCGACTGGACGACGTCGCCCCGCAGCTGTCGGGGCTGGTGGCGTCCTATCGGGCGGGCTATCTGGCCGAGGATCGCAGTGAATTGGAGCAGGCCCTGGCCGAGGGCCTGCTACGTGGACTGGCCACCACCAACGCGCTCGAACTCGGCGTCGACATCGCCGGTCTGGACGCGGTGGTGCTGGCGGGGTTCCCGGGCACGGTCGCGTCGTTCTGGCAGCAGGCCGGACGGTCGGGGCGGCGCGGGCAGGGCGCGCTGGTGGTGCTCATCGCGCGCGACGATCCGCTGGACACCTACCTCGTCCATCATCCGGCCGCGTTGTTGGACAAGCCGGTTGAGCGTGTCGTGATCGATCCCACCAATCCCTACATCCTGCGACCTCAACTTCTCTGTGCGGCAACGGAATTGCCGCTGGACGACGCGGAGGTCCGCGTGCTGGACGCGGTGGACGTGGTCGACGGCCTGGTCGACGACGGCCTGCTGAAGCGCCGGGGCGGCAGGTACTTCCCCGCACCGGGAGTCGAACCCCATGGCGCAGTGGACATCCGGGGATCCATCGGCGGAGAGATCGTCATCGTCGAAGCGGACACCGGCCGCCTGCTGGGCAGCACCGGGGCGGGGCAGGCGCCGTCGTCGGTGCACCCCGGAGCGGTCTACCTGCATCAGGGCGAGAGCTATGTCGTCGACTCGTTGGACCTCGAGGAGGGTCTCGCCTTCGTCCGTGCCGAGGATCCCGGATACTCGACGTTCGCGCGCGAGATCACCGACATCAGCGTCACCGGCCCCGGTGAGCGTCACACCTTCGGTCCCGTCACGCTGGGCTTGGTCCCGGTGACGGTGACCCACCAAGTGGTCGGGTACCTGCGCCGCCGCATCGACGGCGAAGTGATCGACTTCGTCGAATTGAGTATGCCGCAGAGCTCGCTGCCCACTGTCTCGGTGATGTACACGATCGATCCGGAGACGTTGGACCGCAACGGCATTGATCCGCTACAGGTACCAGGATCGCTGCATGCCGCCGAGCACGCGGCCATCGGGCTGCTGCCGCTAGTGGCCAGCTGCGATCGCGGCGACATCGGCGGGCTGTCCACCGCCCTCGGCCCCGAGGGACTGCCGACGGTTTTCGTCTACGACGGCCATCCCGGGGGTGCCGGCTTCGCCGAACGTGGCTTTCGCAAGGCGCGTACCTGGCTGGGCGCCACCGCCGCGGCCATCGAAGCCTGCGAGTGCCCGCGTGGCTGCCCGTCCTGTGTGCAGTCACCCAAATGCGGCAACGGCAACGATCCGCTGGACAAGGCGGGCGCGGTACGGGTACTCAGGCTGGTGCTCGCGGCGTTGGACCGAGGACGGTGCGCTAACCAGGGGTGCTGAACGTCGCCGGTAAATTCGGTGGCACGGCCGCAGCGGTCCTTCCCCCGTTGTTCCGCGGTCGGAGCATCCGTTCCGGATACCTTGAAAAAATTGTTACTTCCATTCCCCGAAAATGGCTTTACAGTGCTCATATCCGTTGCAGTGCGATGGCGATCAGACACTGGCCGAGTCTGTCGGAATTCGAATTCGGAGGTGTCGTATGTCGTTTGTGAACGCGGCTCCCGAAGTTATGGGGACCACGGCCACGAATTTGGCAGGCATCGGCGCGACGATCAGCGCGGCCAACGCGAACGCGGCGACCCCGACGACCGCTCTCGTAGCCTCTGCGCAGGATCAGGTATCGGCAGCGGTCGCGACGTTCTTCAACGGCCACGCGCAGGGCTATCAGACGGTGGGCGCGCAGGCGGCGGCTTTCCATCAGAATCTGGTGCAGGTTCTGAAATCCGGTGCGGGTGCGTACGCGACAGCGGAGACCGACAACGCCGCAACCACCGGCAATCCCACCGGCACACCGGCTGAGCAGACCAACCGCCGTGACAATCCGTTACCGAAGGCCAAACCCGAGTCATCGATGGACGGCAATCGCGCGACCGGCGGCTCGGGCGCAACCGCCGGGATGGAAAGCAGGAGCGGCGTCACCGGCCTGATCGGCCTCGGCGGCGCGCGTGCCGTCGGCGTCACCGGCCCAGTGGTGGAACCGGGCTTGCTCCCCGGCGCGATGCGCGTCGGCAGCTCCGGCATCCGACTCGGCGCGGACAGGATCGTCGTCAGCGGCCCAAGATCGGGCGCCAGCGAGTCGCCATCGGCCATGCGCGCAACTGCCGCAACCACCGAACCGCCCGCACGGCTGATCACCCCCGCCGGATCGCGCGGGAACGCCACAGTGGTGACCCTCAATGCCCGCGGCGGCGGCAGTGGGGGCCTGGCTCGGAGCGTCAGGCACGCCGTCCCGGGCAGAAGTGCCGGTGGAGCCGGAGGTTTCGGCGCTCGCGAAAGTCTTCCATCCGGTTCGTAGGCGAAAGACTTTCGGAGCAACCAACAGACGTCAATCGGCAAGTGGTGAACGAGGATTGACGTGATCCCGAATCACGAAAGCCGTTGGAAAGTCCGATGGACGGGCGACCGACCCCTCGACGATCGTCCTCCACGGATCCGCTTTGCGACGGCCTGACAACACAATCCGCACACACTGCCCAATCGGGAGCGCAGCAGAAACCTACCTGGCTCGACGGCGCAAGCGCAACAAGCCGAGCACGTGATTCGCGAAGTTCCCGAGGCCGATTCCGTCCGGCGGTATGACAAACCACCCCAGGTGAGACCCAATTACGTTGCACCACGCCCAGATACCTACCGCCGCGCTCAACTGACCAGTGGTCACAGGATTCCCGCACACAACGCCTCATTGACGCCCAAAGCCCGCCGGGACAACGGTTTTGACGCTATCGTCAACAATCTGGCGCGCAATCGCGGGGTATTATTCGTCGGCCAGCGTTATCCGCTTTGCCCGCAACGGATTCCGCAATCGCGGCACCCGGCGGCCAGACGCCACCGGCACCATTGCGGCCTGCACCGATGACGCCGTCGCAGGCAACCGGCCCCCGGTCAGTAAACTGCAGCCCTATGGGCCACGACTGGTTGCTCGTGGAGACGATGGGGGACGAGCCCGCTGTGGTTGCGCAGGGCCGTCAGCTCAAGAACCTCGTCCCGATAACCAGCTTTCTGCGCCGCAGTCCCTACCTTGCGGCAGTCCGTACCGCGGTAGCCGAGTCGGTCCAGACCGGTCAGGCTCTCACCAGCATCACCCCGAAAAGCGACCGCGTCATCCGCACCGAACCGGTGGTGATGTCCGACGGCCGGATCCATGGCGTGCACGTGTGGACCGGCCCGATCGACGAGGAACCCCCCGAGCGGCCCATTCCCGGCCCGCTGAAATGGGACCTCACCCGCGGTGTGGCCACCGACACTCCTGAGTCGCTGGCCAACAGCGGCAAGAATCCCGAGGCCGAGGTCACCTACGGCAGGGCCTTTGCCGAAGACTTGCCCTCCCGCGAACTCAACCCGAACGAAACCAAGGTGCTGGCCATGGCGGTTCGGGCCGAGCCAGGCCAGACACTGTGCAGCACATGGGATCTCACTGATTGGCAAGGAAACCCGATTCGGATCGGCTTCACCGCGCGCAGTGCGATCGAACCGGGGCCAGACGGCCGCGACCATCTGGTGGCGCGCGCGATGAACTGGCGTGCCGAGCGCAGGGAAAGTCCGGCGGCCACCGGCGACCTGGCGCAGCGGATCCTCAACGGCCTGGCGCAGGCCGGTGTCCATCGCGCCCTCGTCGACCTGAAGAACTGGACGTTGCTCAAGTGGCTCGACGACCCGGCGCCGTTCTACGACTGGCGGGGCAACGAAGACACGCAGCGGGTTCACCCCGAGGACGAGCACGTAGTGGCCTCGATGACAACGGAATTCGCTGACGGCGCGACAAGTCGGGTGCTCCGGTTGCCCGGCAACGACACCGACTGGGTGCCGGTACACGTCACCGTCAACCGGGTGGAACTCGAGCCGGACACGTTCGCCGGGCTGCTGTCGCTGCGCTTGCCCACCGACGACGAGGTCGCCGCCGCACAGTTTTCGCAGGCACCCGACCAGACCTGATCGGGGGGGTAGCCATCGGGCCTACGAGCGCACCGGTCCTGCCCGCGCCGAAGCTGCCGCCGCCGCGACGTGAGCAACCGGCACTTCGACGGTGACGACCACGTCCAGGCCGTCCGCCTGACACCGGACGTCACCGACGCGCATCTGCCGCGCCACGATCGTCGCCCGGGCGCACGCCGCCGCCGGTCCCTGCGGCAGTGCCGCGGCTGCGGCCAGGGCGGCCAGGTCGGCCACCGCCTGGGCGCGGTGGCGGGCCAGCACGACCGACCCCAGCCAGACGCCGGCCGCGGTGACGCACAACAGCACCGCGACCATCGCAGCCCCGAGCACCGTTGCCGACCCCGCCTCATCCCGGCTCAGCCGCCGAAACCGCCTGTGCCGCGATCTGCACAGTCGGCAACAACGTTGACCGCGCACTGACGGTGGCGACCAGCAGATCGCCGTCGCGTCGCACCGCGACCTGCGCACCGGACGGCGCGATGTTCCGCGCGACCGCGACGGCGGCGTCCCCGTCACCGCGCGCCGCGAGCCGGGCGGCCTCCCGGGCCGCGTCGATGCACCGCACCTGCATCGACACCGCGGTGATCCCGGCCAGGCACAGCACCAGGACCACGACCAGCGTGGCGATCGCCAGCGCCGCCTCGACGGTGCTGGAACCGTCATCGGCGATCAGACCTTGGTGCTCAGTGCGCGACCGATGATGTGGTTCAGCGCCGAGACGACGGAGTCGCCGGTGACCACGGTGTACAGGATGGCGCCGAAGGCCGCCGCCGCTATCGTGCCGATTGCGTACTCGACGGTGGACATGCCCGATTCGTCGACGGCAAGTAGCAGCATGCGCGCCCTGAGCGCACCGATCATCCGAAACATCGATTACTTCCTCCCTCATACGAGACCCGACTGCAGGACACCACCGGCCAGCCCGGCCACCACGGGGACGATCCCGAGACAGACGAAAGCCGGCAGAAAACACAAGCCCAACGGACCGGCGATCAGGACTCCGGCGCGCTCGGCCGCCGCGCCGGCCGCATGCGCGGCGTCATGGCGAGACTGCGCGGCGAGTTCCACCAGACCGTCGGCCAGTGCGGCACCTGAGGCCGCCGAACGGCGAGCCAACCGCAGCAGACCATCGGTCTGGGCATCGACCGCCACGCCGGGCGGCGCCGACCACGCAGCATCGGCACCGGCACCGAGCGCCAGGAGATCGGCCGCCCGCCGCAACACCTGAGCCAGACATGGCGGAGCCGACCCGGCCGCCGCGGCGGCAGCCGTCGACACCGCCATGCCCGCAGCCAGGCACACGGCGAGTACATCCAGACTGGACGCGACCCCGAGGGGATCCGATCCGGCCGGTCGCCGCGCTCCCCGCCGGACAGTCCGCGTGACCGGCTTGGCCCGCGCACGTACCGCCGCTGGACCCGCGCCGACCAGTAGTGCCGCGGCCAGCAACACCGCCATGACTTTCATGGCGACATCACCCGATCGGTGATCCGGTCCGACCACAGCAACCCGGCGCAGACCAGCACCGAACCCACGACCAGAAACCAGCCACCCGGGCCGGACAACAGGAAGCCGAGCGGCCGTGCGCCGATCAACTGTCCCAACAGCACCCCGAGCGTCGGCAACCCGGCAAGGATCGCCGCGGTGGCGCGTGCGCCGGCCAGACCGGAGGCGACCTTGGCCGCGAAGCGTTGCCGCTCGGCGACATCGCGTTGCGCGGCCCGCATCAAGCCGGCGATCGCCAGACCGTGCTGGCCGGCCAGCTCCCAGCAAACCGCGATGCGCTCCCACTGTGCGGGCAGGGATGAAGAGCGCGCCGCCGCGCGCAGGCCAGCCGCGACGTCGGCACCCAACCTTGCCCGCGCCGCGACCCCTTGCAGCGCGACCGACACGACCCCACCGGTCTCCGCGGCCGCGGCGTCGAACGCGCGCACCGGATGGGCGCCCACGCGAAGTTCGCCGACCAAGATCTCGAGTGCCGCTTCCAGCGCCCGGCCTTCGGCCAACGCATGCCGGTGTCGCCGGCTCCGGCGGAGACGCACACCCACCGTCGCGCCGAGCACGGCAACCGACAGTGCGGCGGTCAACGGCAGGACCACGGCGGCGAGTACCAGAACACACCCGCACACTCCGCCGACACCGGGCCCGCCGGCCACGAACCGCCGACGGGTCGTCCGCTGCAACCCGAGCCGGGGGCCCGACGAGGCGGGCGACACCAGCAAGGCCAGTGCCAACAACAACGCCGTGAGCTGCAACCCGGTCATGCCGACAACCTGGAGCTCAACAGGTCCTGCAGTAACACGCCGTGGTCGGTCATCCCGCGATCGACGTGCCAGCCGGTGACGGCACCGACCCGCCCGCCCTCGACCGGGTGCAGCACGGCGATCTCACTGAGCCGTCGCCGGCCGGATCGGTCCCGCTCTACGTGCAACAGCACCCGGACCGCGGCGGCGAGCTGGCTGTGCAGGGCGGCTCGGTCCAGTCCGCCGAGCGCGCCCAACGCCTCGAGCCGGGCAGGCACCTCACCCGGGCTGTTGGCATGCACGGTTCCCGCGCCACCCTCGTGCCCGGTGTTGAGCGCGGCCAGCAGATCCACCACCTCGGCGCCCCTGACCTCGCCGACCACGATCCGGTCCGGGCGCATGCGCAGCGCCTGGCGGACGAGTTGGCGTACGGTCACTTCGCCGACACCTTCGACATTGGCGCACCGTGCCACCAGCTTGACCAGATGGGGATGCGGCGGCGCCAGCTCGGCGGCATCCTCGACGCACACGATCCGCTCGGCCGGTGAGACCGCACCCAGCATCGCCGCCAACAAGGTCGTCTTGCCGGCTCCGGTGCCGCCGGACACCAGGAACGCGAGCCGCGCGGCGACGATGCCGGCGACGAGTTCGACGGCATCCGGCGCGATCGCACCCACCGCGCTCAACGCCGCCAGGTCCTGAGTCGCCGGCCGCAATACCCGTAGCGACAGGCAGGTGCCGGCGGCGGCAACCGGCGGCAGCACCGCGTGCAGCCGCACCGCTAAGCCACCGGAGCCGATTCCGGTCAGCTGCCCGTCGACCCACGGCTGCGCATCGTCGAGCCGTCGGCCGGCGGCAAGGGCCAGCCGCTGCGCCAGCCGGCGCACCGCGGCCTCATCGGCGAACCGAATCTGACTGCGCCGCAATATGTTTCCATCGTCGACCCAGACCGCGTCCGGCGCGGTGACCAACACGTCGGTGGTGCCATCGGCGCACAACAGTGGTTCGAGGATGCCGGCCCCGGTCAGCTCGGTCTGCAGCAGCCGCAGGTTCGCCAGCACCTCGGTGTCACCGAGGATGCCCCCGGACTCGGCGCGAATCGCCGCGGCCACCACGGTGGGCCGAAGCGGTCCGGATTCGGTAGCGAGGCGCTCTCGAACACGTTCGATTAGCGAACCGTTCATGCCGCGCGACCGCCCGGCACTGGCTGACCGGTTGGCAACAGGTCGAGTACGCAGCGCGCTGCCGATGCCAGCGCCGATCGCCGACGCAGCCGCAGACCGCCGCGTTCCAACCGTTCGGCCAGGTGCGGTTCGGCACGCAGGGACGCCAACAACGGCAGCCCGGCGATCTCGGCGACCTCCCCCGCACGCAATCCCCCCGGCGCCGGGCCACGCACCACCAGGCCGAGGTTCGGATTGAGCGCGGTCAGCACCGGTGCAATCGTCGCGGTGGCCGCACAAGCTCGCACGTCGCACCGGCTGACCAGCACCACCAGATCGGCGCTGCCCAACGCGACATGCGCGGCCTCGGTCAGACGCCGCGGCAGGTCGCACACCACGACGACACCACCGTTTCGGCCGGCTTCGACGATCGCGTCCACGGGTCCGCCGTCCAATTCGTAGCCCCGCCGGGTGCCCGACAACACGCTGATCCCGCGCTGCCGGGGCAGCACTTCACGCACCGACGACCAGTCCAGCCGCCCACCGCGCAGTGCCAGGTCGGGCCACCGCAATCCCGGCGCTGCCTCGTCACCCATCAGCAGGTCGATACCGCCGCCCCACGGATCCAAATCGATCAGCAACGACTCCGTCGCGGCCTGCGCCAGGGCGACCGCGAACATCGACGCCCCAGCGCCACCGCAACCCCCCACGACGGCGACGGCCTGACCCCGCCGCCCGTCGTCCCGTGCCGATTCGGCGGCATCTGCCAATTCGCGGACCAGGTCCTGCTCTTGCTCCGGCATCCGCACCACCAACCCGGCGCCGACGGCGACAGCGGCGGCCCATGTCGAAGTCGCGGCTTCGGCGCCGGTCAGAACCGTGACGTGGCCGCGTCGCGGCAGGGCCCCCTGCCGGCATCGCTGTGCCGCGGCTGCATCCAGCACCACCGCCGCGGCGGCCGCCCACGTCTTGCGGGTGATCGGATTGCGTCCGCCGACATGCACCACGCGCACCCCGACCGCCGCGGCGACGCGGTCGAGTTCGTCGCGCAACTCCGGATCGGTCAGCATCGCCAACACACCGGATCCGCCGGCACCGCTACGAGCGGCACGCACAACATCGGTCACGGATCCACCGTGCGGCGCGCAAGGTGTTGCACGCCAGGGCCAAAGAGCAATTTGTGGACAGAAACGCAACTGTGCACAAACGGGTGCGCTGAAAGGGGCGACCGCGGGGAGAAATTCTTACCCCAGAAAAGGGACGACCCCCGCCAGGGGGGGAGGAGGCGAGGGTCGTCGTGTATCAGCCCCGGGGGGTCGGGCTGATACACCCTCGGCTCAAGGCCGAGTAATGCTTACTATACACATGCCAGCCGGGCCTGACGCAAGCCTCATTCGCAACGAAAGTGCCGTCTGAGCCGTGAAAACGCCGACGACAGAAAGACAACCCGGATATTCCCGGCTTCGACGGATCACCACCCTATGCTGGTTTGGTGACCGTCCCAGACCCGGCCGCGCAGCAGCAAACGCCGGGACCGGCAGCTCCGGGCGCGCGGACCGCAGCTTTCTTCGACTTGGACAAGACCATCATCGCCAAGTCGAGCACCCTGGCATTCAGCAAACCCTTTTTCGCGCAGGGCCTATTGAACCGACGGGCCGTGTTGAAGTCCAGCTACGCGCAATTCATCTTTCTGCTCTCCGGCGCAGATCATGACCAGATGGATCGGATGCGTGCGCACCTGGCCAACATGTGCATCGGGTGGGACGTCGAACAGGTCAAGTCGATAGTCAACGAGACGTTGCACGACATCGTGACTCCGCTGGTATTCGCCGAAGCCGCGGACCTGATCGCCGGACACAAACTGTGCGGGCGCGACGTCGTGGTGGTCTCGGCATCCGGTGAGGAGATCGTCGCGCCGATTGCGCGGGCGCTGGGCGCGACGCATGCGATGGCGACCCGGATGGTCGTCGAGGACGGCAAGTACACCGGCGAGATCGCGTTCTACTGCTACGGCGAGGGCAAGGTGCAGGCGATCCGGGAGTTGGCCGCCCGCGAGGGCTATCCGTTGGAGCACTGTTACGCCTACTCCGACTCGATCACCGACATGCCGATGCTGGAGATCGTCGGCAACCCGTCCGTCGTGAACCCCGACCGCGGCCTGCGCAAGGAGGCTCTGGACCGCGGCTGGCCGGTGTTGTCGTTCTCACGGCCGGTGTCATTGCGGGACCGGATCCCGGCGCCGTCGGGCGCCGCGATTGCGACGACGGCCGCGGTGGGCGTCACCGCGTTGGCCGCCGGCGCGGTGACCTACACGCTGTTGCGGCGCTTCGCTTTCTAGGCGTCGGCCGTTCTAGCGCTGGCGTCCCAACTTCCCCAAACGCCACGGCAGCAAACAACTTTCGCGCATCGCCGAAGCCGCTTCCCAACTTTGACGCGTTTAGGCCTTGCTGTGCTAGTGGTCTAGTAGTACAAAGGAGTCACGGCAGCCCGGTAAGGCCAAGGTCGATCCGGAAGAGAAGGTTCGTTCTCCCGACCCGGGCACCCAGCACGGTTCCCGGCACCCACGCGGAGTCATAGCCGCGATAATGGCAGAAGTGTTGCGGGCCTGCGTAATTGCGAAGAACGGAATGCCTCGACAGCCCTTTGGGTGGGGCAGCAGCAGGAAGTGTCGCAAACGCGCCGAGGCCACCCACGCAGCCCACAGATGCACGCTTGGTACCCGAGAACCGTGTTGGCGGGCGGCGATTCGAAACCTTCGTATCGCCGCCCGCTTTGCATTGTGCCGACAACTACTCGACCCGGCCGCCAGCTACCGATTCGGCGATCATCAAAGCCTCCTGCGCGCCGGCCCGCAGCGCCCGGCAGCACAGCACCAGCCAAGCGGCCACGCCGTCCGGCGAGCCCGCGGCGAATTTGACCGCGGCGTCACGGTAGGCGGCGGACTGCCGCATCCAAATCACCTCCGGCACACCGAGTCCGTGCGGATCAAGTCCGCTGGCAATGGTGACCAACCGGGACACCGCGCGGGCCACCACGCCGTCGCCGCTGCCGAATGGTTTCAGTGTCAACAACTCCCCATGCGCCACCGCGGCGACCACCGCCGCCGACGCCGCAGTCGGACGAGTCACCACGTCGGCGAGCAACTCCAGGCGCGGGGCGATCTCGGGGGCGGCGCGCGGACGTCCCAGCCGGTCGTCGTCGGCCTGGTCGGCGGCCGCGAGCGTGTGCAAGCGGGCCAGCGCCTGCAGCGGCGCCTTCTGCCACACCGCAACGAGCGGTCCCCCGCCGCCTTCCAGCGCCTGAGCCACCCGCAGCGCACCGCCGAACACCGGGTCGCTGACCCCGCCCTGGTGCGCGGCGGCATCCGCGACGTCGTCCAGCCGGACCGGACCGCCGTCGAGCACCGACGAGGCCCGCGCGGCCCGCAACGACGCCTCGGCGGCGGTGACCGGCCAGCCGCGCAGGTTGGCCCGGTGCCGGTGCGCTCGACCCAGGGCCTCCCGCGCCCGGTCGCTGGCCTCGGCGACGCCGGGCAGGTTCATCAACGGAGCCAACGGGTCACTCACCGGGAATCGCCTCCAATAGCTGTCGGGTGTACTCGTGTCCCGGCGCGGCGAACACCTGCTCGGTGGGAGCCTGTTCCACCACCTGCCCGTTGCGCATCACCAGCACGTCGTCGGAGATCTGGCGGATCACGGCCAGGTCGTGGCTGATGAACAGGTAAGTCAACCCGAGGTTGGCTTGTAGTTCGGCCAGCAAATCCAGGATCTGCGCCTGCACCAGCACGTCGAGGGCGGAGACCGCCTCGTCGCAGACCAGCATGTCGGGCCGCAGCGCCAGCGCCCGCGCGATCGCGACCCGTTGCCGCTGCCCGCCCGACAGCTCGCGGGGCAGCCGGTCCAGCACCGACGACGGCAGCGCCACCTGGTCGATGAGTTCACGGACCGCGCGCCGGCGCTGGGCACGGTCGCCGACCCGGTGAATGCGCAACGGCTCCTCGACGGCCCGCGACACCGAGTACATCGGGTCCAGGCTGCTGTAGGGGTTCTGGAAGACCGGCTGCACCCGACGGCGGAACGCCAGTTCGGTGCTGCGGTCCATCGCGGCGACGTCGGTCCCGTCGAAGACGACGGTTCCCGACGTCGGCGCCAGCAGACCCAGCACCATCCGCGCCAATGTCGACTTGCCCGAGCCCGATTCGCCGACGACGGCCAACGTGGTGGCCCGGGGCACCCGGAACGACACCGCGTCGACGGCCCGGAACTCGGTGCGCCGCCACGGTGCGCCGCGCGACTCGCGGTAGGTCTTGGTCAGCTCCGACACGACGAGCAGATCGTCGGAGCCGGCGACGTGTTCGGCTGCCGAGGCGGCCACCCGCTCCCGGATCTGGGCCGAGCGCTTGTCCCGGGCGGTCAGCGACGGCGCGGCGGCGACCAGACGGCGCGTGTACTCGTGCTGCGGATTCCGCAAAATGTCTTGCGCCACACCGGATTCCACCACCACTCCGCGGTGCACCACCACCACCGACTCGGCCCGCTCGGCGGCCAGCGCCAGGTCGTGGGTGATCAGCAACAGCGCCGTACCCAGTTCGTCGGTGAGCCGGCCCAGATGGTCGAGAACCTGGCGTTGCACCGTGACGTCCAGAGCCGACGTGGGCTCGTCGGCGATCAGCAGCCGCGGTCTGCCGGCCAAACCGATGGCGATCAGCGCGCGCTGGCACATGCCGCCGGACAACTGGTGCGGATACCGCCCGGCCTGCTTGTCGGGCTCGCGCATCCCGGCCTGCGCCAGCAGCTCGACCGCCCGCCGTCGCGCGTCACGACCGTCGGTGTTGGCCCGCAACGCTTCTCGGATCTGAAAGCCGACCTTCCAGACCGGGTTCAGGTTGGACATCGGATCCTGCGGCACGTAGCCGATCTGGCTGCCCCGGATGGAGCGCATCGCACGCCGGCCGGCCCCGGTGATGTCACGGCCGTCAAAGACGATGCGCCCGCCGGTGATCCGGCCACCCGGTGCCAGCAGGCCGAGGACGGCGGCGGCCGCGGTGGACTTGCCGGACCCGGACTCCCCCACCACCGCGACGGTCTGGCCGGACAGCACACTGAAGTTCATGCCCCGCACGACGGGTTCGTCGGCGCCGAACCGGACTTCCAGGCCTTCCACCGACAGCAGTACGCTCATGCCCGCCACGCCCGTGAGGCCGGGTCCAGACCGTCGCGCAGCGCGTCGCCCATGACCATGAACGCCAGCACCGTAACCGCCAGTGCGCCAGCAGGATAGAACAGGATCGGCGAGCCGGCCCGCAACCGCATCTGCGCCACGTTGATGTCACCGCCCCAGGACACCACCGACGGCGGCAACCCGACCCCGAGGTAGGACAGGGTGGCCTCGGTGACGATGAAGGCACCCAGCGCGATGGTGGCCACCGCGATCACCGGCCCGATGGCGTTGGGTACGGCGTGTCGCAGCAAGATCCGAAAGCGGCTCAGCCCCAATGCTTTCGCTGCCAGCACGTAGTCACTACCCCGCACCTCGAGCACCGAACTGCGCGCGATCCTGGCCACCTGGGGCCAGCCGAACAGCGCCAGGATGGCGATCACCGTCCACACCGTGCGGTGGTGCATCACCTGCATGAGCACGATCGCGGCCAACAGCAACGGCAAGCCGAAGAACACGTCGGTGAGCCGGGACACCAGGGCGTCGACCCAGCCGCCGTAGAAGCCGGCCAACGCGCCCAACGCACCGCCGACGAGGAACACGGCCAGCGTCGCGCCCAACCCGACGGTCACCGACGCACGCGCGCCGTACACGGTGCGCGCGTAGATGTCGTGGCCTTGTAAGTCCGTGCCGAACCAATGTGCCGCCGAGGGCGGTAGGAGGCTCTGGCTCGGGTCGGCGTAGGTGGGGTCGGCGCCGGTGAACAACGCCGGAAACGCGGCGACGACGAGGATCAGCACGATCAGCATCAGGGAGACGACGAACTTGGGCCGTTTATGCATACCGGATCCTGGGATCCAGTGCGGCGTAGAGCAAATCCACCAGCAGGTTGCTGAGCAGATAGATTCCCACCAGCACCGTCACGATCGACACCACCGTCGGCGCCTCCTGCCTGGTGACCGCCTGATACAGCACACCGCCGACGCCGTGGATGTTGAAAATCCCTTCGGTCACAATGGCTCCGCCCATCAGCGCGCCGAGGTCGGCGCCCAGGAACGTCACCACCGGGATCAGCGAGTTGCGCAGAATGTGCACCGTCACCACCCGGGACCGCGACAGGCCCTTGGCCGTGGCGGTACGGACGTAGTCGGCGTGGGCGTTGGCGGCCACCGCCGAACGGGTCAACCGCACCACGTATGCGAAAGACACCAGGCCCAACACGATTCCGGGCAGCAGCAGCCGCCCGAACGTCGCCCGGCCGCCCACCGTCACCGGCGCCAGCCCCAGCCGTACGCCGAACACGAACTGCGCCAGGAAGCCCAGCACGAAAATCGGGATCGCGATGATGACCAATCCGGTCACCAGCACCGTCGTGTCGAAGATGCCACCCTGGCGCAGCCCCGCGATCACCCCGAACCCGATGCCCAGCACCGCCTCGACCACCAGCGCGATCAGCGCCAACCGGATCGTCACCGGAAACGCATGCGCCAGAACGGCACTGACCGGTAGACCCGAGTACGCGCGGCCCAGGTCGCCGTGCAGCAGACCACCGAGGTAGCGCAGATACTGCACCAGGAACGGGTCGTCGAGGTGGTACTGGGCACGTAGTTGCGCAGCGACCGCCGGGCTCAGCGGCCGGTCGCCGGCCATCGCTGCCACCGGGTCACCGGGCAGCAGGAACACCATGCCGTAGATCAACAGCGTGGCACCCAGGAAAACCGGCACCATGACGGCGATCCGGCGCAGCACGTACCAGCCCATGTCAGCCCTTGAGCAGGTTCTCGTAGTCGGGCAGGCCGTTCCAGGTGGGTTTGACGTTGCTCACCTGGCTCGACCATCCGATCACACTGATGTAGTACCACAACGGGATAGCGGGCATGTCGCGCAACAGGATTCGTTGTGCGACGTTGACCAGCACGTCGGCCTGGCGTATGTCGGGCGCTCCCTCGGCGGCCGCCAGCGCGGCGTCGAACTCGGCGCTGGAGTAGCCGACGTCGTTGGATCCGGCGCCGGTGGCGTACAGCGGGGCCAGAAACTCGATCATCGACGGGTAGTCGCCGATCCAGCCGGCCCGGAACGCCGTGTCGATGGTGCGGTTGGTGATCTGGGTGCGGAACCCGGCGAACGTCGGCTGCGGTGCCCCGACCGCGTCGATGCCCAGCACGTTCTTGATGCTGTTGGCCACCGCGTCCACCCACTCCTGATGACCGCTGTCGGCGTTGTAGGCGATGGCGTATCGCCCGGTCCACGGCGATATCGCGTTGGCCTGCGCCCAAAGTTGCCGTGCCCGATCGGGATTGAAGTCCAGCGCGTCGCTGCCGGGGATATGGGGGTCGAAGCCGGGCAGCGAGCTGGCGGTGAAGTCGCGTGCCGGGCTGCGGGTACCGCTGAAGATCTGCTGACAGATCTGCGGCCGGTTGATGGCGGCCGACAGCGCCAGGCGGCGCAGGCGGCCCTCCTCGCCGCCGAAGTGCGGCAGCCGCAACGGGGTGTCCAGCGACTGGCTGACGGCGACCGGTGCGCTGACGGCGTTGCCACCGAGATCGCGCTGATAGATGCTCAACGCGCTGGACGGAATCGTATCCAGCACATCGAGATTGCCCGACAGCAAGTCGGCGTAGGCGGTGTCGAGGTTGGCGTAGAACTCGAACCGCAGACCCTTGTTGCGCGGTTTGCGGTTGCCGTGATAGTCGGGGTTGGGCGCCAGGTCGATCTTGACGTTGTGTTCCCACGCCGGACCGTCCGGACTGTCGGCGAGCTGGTAAGGGCCGTTGCCGACCGGGTGCTGGCCGAACGCCGCCATGTCCTGAAACGCCTTGGGCGGCAACGGGTAGAACGCGCTGTGCCCCAGGCTCATCTTGAAGTCGATGGTCGGCGCCTTGAGCCGGACGGTGAACTCGAGGTCGTCGACGACGCGCAACCCGGACATCGTCGTGGCGGGCTGTCCCTCGGTCGGCGCACCGGCGACGTCGTCGTATCCGGCGATCGGGCTGAAGAAGTTCTGTTGCAGTTGGGCGTTGGCGCTCAGTGCGCCGTAGTTCCAGGCGTCGACGAACGAGTGGGCGGTGACCGGTGTGCCGTCGGTGAACTTCCAACCCGGCTTGAGCACGATGCGGTAGTTGATGTTGTCGGTGGTCTCGATGGACTGCGCAACCTCGAGGGACGGCCTGCCCGCCGCGTCATAGGACATCAGGCCGGCGAACAGCCGATCCAGGATGCGACCGCCATTGCTGTCGTTGGTGCCGGTGGGGATCAGCGGGTTCGGCGGTTCGGCAGCGTTCACCACCACCACGTCGGGTGTCAGCATGCCGCCGCCGCAGCCCGCCAAGCAGGCAGCCACCAGCATGGCGGCCAGCGCGGCCCGCATCCGACGCATGCCTGCGACCCTAATAGGCTCGATACGTGACAGACGCCACGGCCAAAAGCTCTGAAGAGGCAGGGTCCTACCCGCCTGCGACGCAATTCGCCGAGCAGTCCAACGCCAAGCCCGAAATCTACGAACAGGCAGACCAAGACCGGTTGGCGTTCTGGGCCGAGCAGGCCGAGCGGCTCGATTGGGAGACGCCGCACACCGAGGTGCTGGACTGGTCGGACGCGCCGTTCGCCAAATGGTTCGTCGGCGGCAAACTCAACGTCGCCTACAACTGCCTGGACCGTCACGTCGAAGCGGGCAACGGGGACCGCGTGGCCATCCACTGGGAAGGCGAACCCGACGACCACCGGCGCAGCTTCACCTACGCAGAGCTGCAGACCCAGGTGTGCAAGGCGGCCAACGCGCTGACCGACCTCGGGCTGGTCGCCGGTGACCGTGTCGCCATCTACCTGCCGCTGATACCCGAGGCCGTGATCGCGATGCTGGCCTGCGCGCGTCTGGGCATCATGCACACCGTGGTGTTCGGCGGTTTCACCGCGCACGCGCTGCAGGCCCGCATCGCCGACGCGCAGACCAAGCTGCTGATCACCGCCGACGGACAGTTCCGGCGCGGCAAGGCCGCGCCGCTCAAAGACGCCGCCGACGAGGCGGTCTCGGTGCCCGACAGTCCCATCGAGCACGTTCTGGTGGTGCGCCGCACCGGCATCGACGTGACCTGGGACGACGACCGCGACCTGTGGTGGCACGACGTGGTCGACTCGGCCGCACCGGAACACCAGCCGGAGGCGTTCGACGCCGAGCAGCCGCTGTTCCTGCTCTACACCTCCGGCACCACCGGGAAGCCGAAAGGCATCGTGCACACCAGCGGCGGCTATCTGACCCAGTGCGCGTACACGATGCACGCGATCTTCGACGTCAAAACGGACACTGACGTGTTCTGGTGCACCGCCGACATCGGCTGGGTCACCGGGCACACGTACGGCGTCTACGCGCCGCTGTCCAACGGGGTCACCGAGGTTCTCTACGAGGGCACCCCGAACACCCCCACCCAGCACCGGCATTTCGAGATCATCGAAAGATACGGCGTCACAATCTATTACACCGCTCCGACACTGATCCGCACGTTCATGAAGTGGGGTCGGGAGATCCCCGACGCCCACGACCTGTCCAGCATCAGATTGCTCGGCACGGTCGGCGAGATCATCAATCCGGAAGCCTGGCGCTGGTACCGCGACGTCGTCGGCGGCGGCAAGGTGCCGGTGGTCGACACCTGGTGGCAGACCGAGACCGGTGCGGCGATGATCTCCCCGCTGCCCGGGGTCAGCGCGGCCAAACCGGGGTCGGCGATGGCGGCGCTGCCGGGCATCTCGGCCAAGATCGTCGACGACCACGGTGAACCGCTTCCCCCGGACAAGGAGGGTGAGGAGCACGTCACCGGGTATCTGGTCCTGGATCAGCCGTGGCCGGCGATGCTGCGTGGCATCTGGGGGGACCCCGAGCGGTACCGCAAGACCTACTGGTCCAAGTACGCCGAGCACGGCTATTACTTCGCCGGCGACGGCGCCCGCTTCGACCCCGACGGCGACATCTGGGTGCTGGGCCGCATCGACGACGTGATGAACATTTCCGGTCACCGCATCTCCACCGCCGAGGTGGAGTCGGCGTTGGTCGGGCATTCCGGAGTGGCCGAGGCCGCGGTGGTGGGGGTCACCGACGACACCACCGGCCAGGCCATCTGCGCGTTCGTCGTGCTCCGGGAGAATTACGAGGCCAGCGACGGCACCGTCGAGGAGTTGCGCTCCGAGGTCGCCCACGAGATCTCGCCGATCGCCAAGCCACGCGAGGTGCACGTGGTGCCCGAACTGCCGAAGACCCGCAGCGGCAAGATCATGCGCCGACTCCTGCGCGACATCGCCGAGAACCGCGAACTCGGCGACACCTCCACGCTGCTGGACCCCGACGTGTTCGACGCGATCCGCGAGGCCAAGTAGCTCAGCCGCTGCACCAGCCCGTCGAGCTACACCAGCCCGTCGAGTGTCGCGCTAGCGTGGCGGTGGGCGTCGAGCGCCACGCTAGCGTGACGCTCGGCGAAAGAGGGCGGGAAGACGCTCGGCGATAGAGGGGCGTGACGCTCGGCGAAAGAGGGCGGGAGACGCTCGACGAAAGAGGGGCGTGACGCTCGGCGATAGAGGGGCGGGAAGGCTCAGCCGCCGATCGGCACGAATCCCGAACCCGGCCGGTTCTTGGCGTTGATGTCGGCCAGGTCGGCGTTGATCGACATCACCACCGCCGGCGTATGCAGCGGGATGTACTTCGTGACACAGGTGGGCAGGGCGTCGCTGAACGCACCGTGGATCATCCCGACCAGCATGTTGTCCACCGTCACCGGCGCTCCGGAATCGCCGGGCCCGCCGCACACCTGCATCAGGATCGAGCCCGGGTCCTGCCCCGGACCCCAGGTGACGCCGCACGAGTTGCCGGTGGTGCGGCCCTGCTTGCAGGCGACCTGACCGAACGCCGGGTCCGGGCCGATGCCGTTGACGGCAAAGCCGTTGAAGTCGGCCACCGGCGTCACCCTGGCCGGGTCGAACCTGATCACCGCGTAGTCCAGGCTGTCGTTGCCGGCGACCATGGTGCCCACCTGGCCGGCCCCCTCGGCCCCTTCGGCGGCCACCGGCGCACCCGGTCCCCCGCAGTGCGCCGAGCTGAACCCGATCAGGTCGCCGAACTTGTCGTGACCGATTGCGGTCAGCGTGCACAGCGTGCCGGTGTTGACGACGATGCCCGCGCCTGCGCCCAGCGGCACCTTCTCGTCGGCGGCCGCGGTGCTGACCGGCAGGAACAGAAAGGCCAGGAACGCGGCCAGGGTGGCCGCGGCAGCGGCGACGAAATTCAGACCGCTCGGCGCCTTCTGCAAAGTGATACCCCTGTCGATTCGTCGATTATCGGAGCGAGATTGGAGAACAGGCAGTCAGTGTATTCGGCCTCGCTCGTTGCCGGTTCGACTGGCCTCGTCGGACATCGGGTCGCATGGCAACATGAATGCGACAACTGGCGCGCCACCGAAGCTTCAGGGGCAGCACAACGGAGAGGATCGTCTGTGAGCAAACCTGACAAGAACGGTGTGCCCAACACGCTGACCACCATCCCGCTGGCGGACCCGCACGCCAGGGCCGGTGACCCGTCGGTCGGCGACCTGATCAAAGACGTGACCACGCAGATGTCGACGCTGGTGCGCGCCGAGGTGGAACTGGCGCGCGCCGAGATCACCCGCGACGTCAAGAAAGGGCTGACCGGCAGCGTTTTCTTCGTCTCCGCGCTGGTTGTCTTGTTCTACTCCACCTTCTTCTTGTTCTTCTTTCTCGCCGAGCTGCTCGACACCTGGCTGTGGCGCTGGGTGGCGTTCCTGATCGTGTTCGCGATCATGGTCGTCGTCACCGCCGTGCTGGCCCTACTGGGCTTTTTGAAGGTCCGCCGGATCCGAGGGCCGCAGAAGACCATCGAATCGGTCAAAGAGGCGCGCACCGCGTTCACCCCCGGTCACGACAAGACGCCGCCCAAAGCCATCGACGCCAAGACTCCCGCCGATCCCTCGGGTTGGTAGATGCCGGCTCCAGATCCGTCGATGGTCCGTATCGACGGGCCCTGGCGGCATCTGGACGTGCACGCCAACGGCATCCGCTTCCACGTCGTGGAGGCCACCCGAGGCGATGCCGGTCCCGCCACCGCCCGCCCGCTGGTGATCCTGTTGCACGGGTTCGGCTCGTTCTGGTGGTCCTGGCGCCACCAGTTGCGCGAACTGCGCGGCGCCCGGGTGGTGGCGGTCGACCTGCGCGGCTACGGCGGCAGCGACAAACCACCCCGCGGCTACGACGGCTGGACGCTGGCCGGTGACACCGCCGGGCTGATCCGCGCGCTCGGCCACTCCTCGGCGACGCTGATCGGGCACGCCGACGGCGGCCTGGCCTGCTGGGCCACCGCCCTGCTGCATTCACGGCTGGTACGTGCCATCGCGGTCATCAGCTCGCCGCACCCGATCGCGTTGCGCCGGTCCACACTGACCCGGCGCGATCAGAGTCGCGCGCTGCTTCCGACGTTGTTGCGCTATCAGGCGCCGCTGTGGCCGGAACGGTTACTCACCCGACAGAACGGCGCCGAGATCGAACGGCTGGTCCGCAGCCGAAGCAGCGCCAAATGGCTTGCCTCGGAGGACTTTTCGCAGACCATCGGTCATCTGCGCAGCGCCATCCAGATCCCGGGCGCCGCGCACTGCGCACTGGAGTACCAGCGCTGGGCGGTGCGCAGCCAGCTACGCACCGAAGGTCACCGGTTCATCAAGTCCACGACCGGGCAACTCGGCGTGCCGCTGCTGCACATCCGCGGCGACGCCGATCCCTACGTGCTGGCCGCCCCGGTCGAACGCACGCAGCGCTACGCGCCGCACGGCCGCTACATCTCGGTGGCGGGCGCGGGACATTACGGCCACGAGGAGGCGCCGCAGGAAGTCAGCCGGCACCTCAACCGGTTCCTCGATCAGGTGCACCGGGTCAGCTGACGCAGGCCCCGGTTTGGACCGGCTGAGTGGCACCGATCCGGGCCAGCTGGCCGGCCACCTCCTCAGCGGTCAGCACGAAGCCGGTGTCCGCGTCGTCCACGGCCGCGCCGAACACCACCCCGACCACCCGGCCGTCCAGATCGATCAGGGGTCCGCCCGAATCGCCCTGCTCCACAATCGCTCTGATGGTGTAGACCTCGCGGGTGACCGGCTGCGGGCTGCGATAGATGTCGGGCCCGCTCAGCTTGATCAGCTCGCGGATCCGGGCCGGGGTGGCAGTGAACATGCCGCCGCCGGGGTAGCCGAGCACGACGACGTCGGTCCCGGTCTTCGCGGGGCGCTCGGCGAATTTCAGCGGCGCGGCCGTCAGCTCCGGAACGGCCAGGATCGCGATGTCGACGACCGGGTCGTAGGACACCACGGTGGCCTTGTAGGTCTTGTCGTCAGCCTCGACGGACACGCTGTTGGATCCGGCGACCACGTGCGCGTTGGTCATCACCCACCCGGGTGCCGACACCACGAATCCGGTGCCTTCCAACAATTTTCGGCAACTCTGCGCCTCGGCGCGGACCTTGACCACGCTGGGCCGAGTGGCCGCCACGACCGGGTTGGTCTTGAGCGCCGGATCCGGCGAAGCGACCGGAATGACCGGGGTACGGCTGAACGGTTCCAGCACCGCGGGCAGGCCAGAGGTGTTCAGCAGCGCAGAGAGCCGTTTGGGCACCGTTTTCAGCCAGGTGGGCGCCACCTCGTTGACTTCGGCGAGCACCCGGGAACCCCGCACGGCGGCGGCCAGTTCGGGCTGGTCCTTGGACTGGGTCAGCGGGGTCGCCAGCAGCCAGGCCGCCGTCAGCACCACCACCAGCTGCACCGCCACGCCGATCACCGAGTCGACGGTGCGCACCGGACGGTTGCGGATGGCGCCGCGCACCGCGCGCCCCAACACCACCCCGGCGACCTCGCCGACCACCACCAGCGCCAGGATCAGGAACAACGCGGCGAACAGCTTGGCCCGCGGCGCGGCGATGTGGCTGACGATGTGCGGTGCCAGCAACACACCGGCCACCGCGCCCAACAGCACTCCGGCGAATGAGAGCACCGAACCGAGCGCGCCCGAGCGCCATCCGGAGATGGCCGCGATGAAGGCGACCGCCAGCACCGCGATGTCCAGCCACTGGGACGGCGTCATCGCAGCCCGCCCCTGTTCGTCGGGGAATCGCCGACCAGCACCATCGCGTCGTCCAATTCGCGGAGGTCGTCGGTGTCCCAGGGCTTGGCCCAGCCCGCCACGTCGAGCACCGCCGAGATCACCTGGCCGGTGAAACCCCACACCAACATCTGGTTCAGCAGGAACGCCGGTCCCGCCCAGCGCTTGCCCAGCGTGCCGCGATAGACCATCAGCCGATTCTCCGGGTTGACGAAGGCCCGCACCGGCACCCGGGCCACGATGGCCGTCTCGGCATCGTTGACGACGGTGACCGGACCGGGATCCGGCGAATACGCCAGCACCGGGACGACGCGGAAGTTGGACGGCGCGATGAACGTCCGCTCCATGGTGGCCAGCGCGTGCAACCTGCCGACGTCGATCCCGGTCTCCTCCCACGCCTCGCGCAGCGCGGTGGCGACGGGACCGTCGTCGCCGGGATCGGAGGCGCCGCCCGGGAAGGCGGCCTGCCCGGCGTGATGTCGCAGCGTGGACGCCCGCACGGTGAGCAGCAGATCGGCGTCGTCGGGCACGCCGGCGCCGGCCGGCTCGTCCTGCGGTCCGGAGAACAGCACCAATACGGCGGCGTCGCGGCCGGTGCGGCGCAGCGACGACACCGAGCGGGCAGCGGTCACCATGGCCAGCACGTCGGCCGGCAGCCGGCGCCGGTACGCGTCAGGAATCTTCTCGACGTTGTCGACCAGCGGTCGCAACCACGGCGGGCTTACGTCGGGAGTCAGGGGAATCGCCGCACTCAACGCCGCCTCCCTCCTAGCCCGCCCCATTTCCAATCACGTCCGCGATCTCATCGGCGCTGCCGAAAGCCCGCGGCAGGGTTTGGGCAACGCTACCGTCCGGCCGCAGCACCACCGTCGCGGGCATCACGTTAACCACCCGCAACGCCGCCGCGACTCTGCGGCGGCCGTCCTGCAGGGTGGGCAGCCGAACTCCGAGTTCGGCCAGGCGCAGCAACGCGGCCGTCTCGTTCTCGTCCTGATGCACCGTCAGCACCGTGACGTCGGCACCCATCCGCCGTTGATACTCGGCCATCGCGGGGAGTTCCGCAGTGCACGGGCCACACCAATACGCCCACAGGTTGAGCACCACCCGCCGGCCGGCCAGCGCCTTCGCCACGTCGACGGCGGCGCCGTCGGCCGCGCATTCCACCACCACGCCGCGCAGTGCCGCCGCGCCTGCACCGGCTCCCGGGCCGGGACAGGGCGGCAGATCGGCACGCTGGCGGGGTCCGGCCAGCGCGGCCGGGGTGTCGGCGTCGCGGTGTTCCCGCGGCGCGGGGGCCTGGCCACTCACCGACGGCGCCGCGTCGTCGCGCAACTCGGCCACCAGGGCCACCACCAGCGCGGCGACCACTGTCAAGACCGCGAGGGTCCAGCGGGTCGTGCCGGAGAGCGCCTTCATGCGGGGCGTCAGAGCCCGGCCAGGGT
This sequence comes from Mycobacterium sp. NGS22, assembly GCF_059813095.1. Classification (NCBI taxonomy): domain Bacteria; kingdom Bacillati; phylum Actinomycetota; class Actinomycetes; order Mycobacteriales; family Mycobacteriaceae; genus Mycobacterium; species Mycobacterium sp. NGS22. The sequence continues at coordinate 219,971 of NZ_JCALDY010000006.1, read as the reverse complement.
TAGCAGGTGATCGGTTTCGGGGCCCTGCACCAGCGGTGCGGCCAGCAGCGGCTCGGTGGGACCCAGTCCGAACGACGGGCAGTCCTTGGCCAGCACGCAGACACCGCAAGCCGGTTTGCGGGCGTGGCACACCCGGCGGCCGTGGAAGATCACCCGGTGGCTGAGCAGGGTCCATTCCTTGCGTTCGATCAGCTCGCCGACGGCGTGTTCGACCTTGACCGGGTCCTCTTCGGCGGTCCATCGCCACCGTCGCACCAACCGTCCGAAGTGGGTGTCGACGGTGATGCCGGGGACGTCGAACGCGTTGCCCAGAATCACGTTGGCGGTCTTGCGACCGACGCCGGGCAGCGTCACCAACTCGTCCATGGTCTTGGGCACTTCGCCGTCGAACCGCTCGACGAGGGCCTGACCCAGGCCGATCAGCGACGACGCCTTGTTGCGGAAGAAGCCGGTGGGATGGATCAGCGTCTCGAGCTCGGCGCGATCGGCTTGCGCGTAATCCAGAGCGGTCCGGTACTTGGCGAACACCGCCGGCGTCGTCAGATTCACCCGTTTGTCGGTGCTCTGTGCCGACAGGATGGTGGCCACCGCCAGTTCCAGCGGCGTGGTGAAGTCCAGTTCGCAGTAGACGTGCGGAAACGCCTGGGCCAGGGTGCGGTTCATCCGTCGCGCCCGTCGCACCAACCCGGTTCGGGTTTCGTCTGCCCAGCGCTTGGCGAGGACCGGAGCGGGCGGCACGGGCTTGGACTTGGATCGCCCGGACGACTTCGCCGCTGTCACCTACGACAGAGTACTGATTTCGTAATCTGTCTGAGACCTTGCGCGTGTTTACTCTCCTTGTGCTGTGGTTGCTGGTGGCCTGCATCCCGGGGTTGCTGATGCTGGCGACGATCGGGCTCGGGCGGCTGGAGAAGGCCCTGGCCCGCGATGCTGTGACCGCCACCGACGTCGCCGATTTCCTGAATCAGGCCGAGGCCGTGGACGTGCACACACTGGCCCGCGAAGGCATGCCCGAAGCCCTGGAATACCTGCATCGACGCCAGGCCCTGGGACTGGCGGCCGCCCCGCAGCCCAAGCAGCTGACCGGACGGCATCACGCCGAGACGATCTTTGCCACCGACGTCGTCGGGCGCGTCGAAGTGGGGCTGCCCACCCGCATTCGCGGGCGCTACCGGACCAACACGCAATTTACGCTGACTCGACACGTCAATCGTGTTTAGCGTTGGCACGCCGCGCTGAGTGGCCTACCTTTAGACTCGTGTCGGCCGTCACAAATTGGCCTGCCCGTAAGTAATTCGTGAGCACCTGAAGAAGCAAGAAGAGGAAACGTGGACGAGATCCTGGCAAGGGCAGGAATCTTCCAGGGGGTTGAGCCCAGCGCCGTCGCTGCGTTGACCAAGCAACTGCAGCCCGTTGATTTCCCCCGTGGACACACGGTTTTCGCTGAAGGCGAGCCGGGCGACCGGCTGTACATCATCGTCGCCGGCAAAGTGAAGATCGGTCGCCGCTCCCCGGACGGCCGGGAAAACCTGCTGACCATCATGGGCCCGTCGGACATGTTCGGCGAGCTGTCGATCTTCGACCCCGGCCCCCGGACGTCGAGCGCGACGACGATCACCGAGGTGCGGGCGGTGTCGATGGACCGCGACGCGCTGCGGGCGTGGATCGCCGACCGTCCGGAGATCGCCGAGCAACTGTTGCGCGTGTTGGCCCGCCGGCTGCGGCGCACCAACAACAACCTGGCCGACCTGATCTTCACCGACGTGCCCGGCCGGGTGGCCAAGCAGCTGCTGCAGTTGGCGCAGCGGTTCGGCACCCAGGAGGGCGGCGCGATGCGGGTCACCCACGACCTCACGCAGGAGGAGATCGCCCAGCTGGTGGGCGCTTCCCGGGAGACCGTGAACAAGGCGCTGGCCGACTTCGCCCACCGCGGCTGGATCCGCCTGGAGGGCAAGAGCGTGCTGATCTCCGACTCCGAGCGCCTGGCCCGCCGCGCGCGGTAGGCGCGAGGTAAGCGCGAGAAGACGCAAAAGCACCCTTTTTCGGCCGAAAATGGGTGCTTTTGCGTCTGTTCGCGCTAGTGCTGGTGGCTGTGCGGTGCCATCGGTCCGGGGTCGACGGGCTGGTGCGCGCCGGCGTTGTATCTGGCGTGTAGCCGACGAACCCAGTCGCACAGGGCGTCCACGGTGGCCTGCTGTTTGCGGGACACCGGCAGCACCGGCGCACCGCTGCGGGCGTTGCGCGCATCGCTCAGCATCTCCACGACGTCGACATCGACATGCGAAGCCAGATCGATCTTGTTGATCACCAGCAAGTCCGCCCGCGCGATGCCGGGTCCACCTTTGCGCGCCACGTCACCTCCGCCGGCCACGTCGAGAACGAAGATCTGAGCGTCGACGAGGCCGGGTGAGAAGGTGGCGGTGAGATTGTCGCCGCCGCTCTCAATCAGCACCATGTCGAGCGGGCCGAAGTCGTGCTCGAGATCTTCGACGGCGAGCAGGTTCATGGTGATGTCGTCCCGGATGGCGGTGTGCGGGCAGGCCCCGGTCTCCACCGCGCGGATGCGTTCGGCCGGCAGGATGCCTTGCGCGCGTAGGAAACGCGCGTCCTCGTCGGTGTAGATGTCGTTGGTGACGACCCCGAAACGGTATTCACTGGACAGGTTTCGGCACAGGGTGGCGATCAGCGAACTCTTGCCGGTCCCGACGGGTCCGGCCACCCCCAACCGCAGCGCTCGTCGTCCGTGCTGCGAAAGATGTTGGTGTTCATGCACTTCTGGGCTCCTGTTCGGTGGTGGGGATACGGCTTTCGGCTTCGGGTGCGGTGCCGCACCACCAAGTTCCGAGTTCGGACAGCCCTGCGGTCATCGCCTCCCTCAGCTCGAGGTTGTCGTCGGCGAGCGCGGTGATGAGCATCCCCGGACCGGCCAGCGGCAGCGCGGCGGCAGCGTCGGTCAGCACAGAGCCTCTTTCTGGCCAGATCCGTTGCGGCTCAACCAGAACGACAGACCCGACCGCTCGATGCGTGGCGGCGACGGCCGCGCTGTTCCAGCCCGGCGCGTCCGGGCCGATGTGCAGGTCCTGCCGATACAGCGGCCGGCCATCGCGCCGGATGCTCAGCCGTTGACCGATGGTGCCGGGTTGTTCACCGTGGCGGCCGAGGATGAGTTCCTCGCGCATCAGCAGTCGAGCGGTGGACGCGAGTTCGACCCGAATGTCGTTGTGGTGCCTGCAGTTCGCGGCGGCGATCAACGGTTCGGGCAGCCAGACCAGCGTCGCGCCCTCGCCCACCCGGACCCGAGCGGTGGTGCGCGACGGGTGGCCACGCGGTCCGGGCAGCAGCAGGGTGGGAGATATGTCGCACAGCACCAGGGCACTGTCGGCGCCGACGTCGACGTCGAGCGTGAGTTGGTCGCCGCCAACGGGTCCCGCGGCACCGGCCGCCATGCTGACCCGAGCCGGCGCCCGCAGGGCATCGGCCCACGGATCCGGCTCTTTTGGGTTGGTGAGCCGCAGCAGCAGCGGAGCCTGCGAGCGCAACGCCGTCACGTGGCTGACGGGCCGGCCGTCGCTTCCGGCCGTGGCCGCGGTGGCCAGCCGTGCGTGCGCACGCATCTCACCGGGTGTGGTTTCAGGAGGCAAACAACCGTGCCTCCTGCCGAGTGTGCTGTTCGGCGGCCACGTCGAGCAACGGCGCCGCATATGCCGGTAACTCCTCGACGGGGGTTTCGGCGTACTCGGCCGCGGCGACGGCCAGGACGTCGAGTTCGGGCATCAGGCTGGCCAGCACGGCATGGACTTCGAGTGGGTCGAGGCTGACCAGCCGGACGGCGGCCGTGGCAGGCCCGGCGACACTCTCGTAGAGCGCGGCCATGGCGGCCTGCCGTGCGTCGAGCTCGAATACCGTTGCGGCAACGCCCAACACGATCGGTTGATGCGGCCGTCGACCCAGACCGTCCAGGCGAGGGTGCGGGCGGATCGTGCCCATCGCACGCTGCAACTGACGCCCGAGGGTGCGAGAGACCGTCCGCAAGGCCGGGGACGGTGTCCGGGCGTCGAGTTCGACATCCAGGGCAGCCAAAAGCCCTTCGTCGTCCGACGCAGCGGCCCGGCATGCCGCGGCCGCGAACGCGGCGGCGACGGCTCCGGACGTCGCAGCGCGTCCCCGCAGGAAGTCCCGCAGGCTACTCGGGTCGAAGACGCGTCCGGCCCGCACGGTGGCTTCGATCCCACCGGAGTGCGCGTAACCGCCGGCCGGCAACCGCCCGTCGGAGAGCAGCAACAGCGCAACCGGCATCCCGGGCATGTCAGTACAGGAAGTAGCGCTGGGTCATGGGCAATTCGGTCAGCGGCGGATGATCCGCTGGTTCACCGTCGATCCGCACTTCGAACGTGTCGGGGTTGACCTCGATGCGCGGCAACGCGTCGTTGAGCGGTAGGTCCGCTTTACTCAAATCGCGCATGTTCTTCACCGCCACCAGCGGGCGGTCCACGTTGAGCCGGTCGGCCAGTCCGTCCTCCACGGCCGCGGCTGAGACGAACGCGACGCTAGTGGCTGCCGCCGCCTTGGTGAACGCGTTGTAGCCGAGCCGCGGCAACTCCGGCTGCGGCGTAGGCACCGACGCGCTGGGATCGCCCAGCATCGCCAGCGCCGCCATACCGCCCTTGAAGACCGCGGTGGGTTTGACCCCGAACATGGCCGGTACCCACAACACGAAATCGGCCAGTTTTCCCGGCGCTATGGACCCGATCTCGTCGTCGAGGCCGTGAATCAGCGCCGGACAGATGGTGTACTTGGCGACGTAGCGCCGGACCCGGTCATTGTCCGCGCGTTCGCCGGAACTGAGCGGGCCACGAAGATTCTTCATGGCGTGGGCGGTCTGCCAGGTGCGTATCACGGTCTCGCCGAGGCGGCCCATGGCCTGTGCGTCCGAGGACATCGCCGAGATGGCGCCCAGGTCTTGCAGGATGTCCTCGGCAGCGATGGTGCCGGCACGCACCCGGCTCTCGGCGAACTGCAACTCCGCGGGGACCTTCGGATTCAGTTGGTGGGCCACCAGCACCATGTCGAGTTGCTCGTCGACGGTGTTGACGGTGAACGGGCGGGTCGGGGTGGTCGATGCCGGCAACACATTGGGCTCGCCGGCGATCCGGATGATGTCGGGGGCGTGACCCCCGCCGGCGCCCTCGGTGTGGTAGCTGTGGAAGCTTCGTCCCGCCACGGTGCGCATCAGGTCCTCGACGAACCCCGCCTCGTTGAGCGTGTCACTGTGAATCGCGACCTGCACCCCCGCCGCATCGGCGACGCGCAGCGCGGTGTCGATCACCGCCGGGGTGGCGCCCCAGTCCTCGTGCACCTTGAACCCCGCCGCGCCGCCGCGCAGCTGCTCCCACAGCGCTTCCTCGGAGATCGTGGTGCCGCGGCCCAGGAACAACACGTTGACCGGCCACGGGTCGAACCCCTCCAGCATTCGCGCCAGCCACCAGGCGGCGGGGGTGGCCAGGGTCGCCTTGCCGCCGTCGGTCGGTCCGGTCCCGCCGCCCACCAGCGTGGTGATGCCGGCCTGCAGCGCCACCTCGCACATGTCCGGGGACACGAAGTGCACGTGGGTGTCGATCGCACCGGCCGTCATGATCAGCCCGGTGCCGTTCATGATCTCGGTGGACGGGCCGATCACCAGGTCGGGGTGGACGCCGTCCATGATGTCGGGGTTTCCGGACTTGCCGATGGCGGCGAACCGCCCGTCGCGGATCCCGACGTCGGCCTTGACGATGCCCCAGTGGTCCAGCACGACCACGTTGGTGATCACCAGGTCAGGCGTGCCCTGTGCCCGCGGGGTGTGCGATTGGCCCTGGGACTCGCGCCCGGATTTACCGCCTCCGAACACCACCTCGTCGCCCCCGACGCAGCGGTCCTCTTCGATCTCGATGAACAGGTCAGTATCCGCCAGCCGTAACCGGTCACCCGTGGTGGGACCGAGCATCGACACATACAGCTGGCGCTGGATGTCAGCCATCGAGGGGCCCCTTGCACTCGCCGCGGAAGCCGGCCGCGATGCGCTGGCCCCCGAACGGAATCAACTCGATCTTCTGGGTGATGCCCGGGTCGAACCGGGTCAACCCGCCGGAGATGATGTTCTGCCGCTTGCCCCAGGCCGCCTGACGGTCGAACTCCAGCGCGGGGTTGGCCTCGGCGAAGTGGAAGTGCGATCCCACCGATATCGGCCGGTCGCCGGTGTTGACCACCTTCACCGTCGTCACCTCGCAGCCGACGTTGATCGCCACCGGGTCGTCGGCGAACAGGATGGCGCCGGGAGCCGACGGCGTCATGCTCGCATCCGGCCCCAGCTGCACCCTGCCGAGCGGCCCCTTGCCCGTCCCCATCGGGAACGTCTCGCCCGATCCGGCGCGCTTGCGACTCAACGGTGGCGCGTGCCGCTGCACCGAACCGACCGCCGTCTCCAGCTTGGGGTTCCGCGCCAACACCCGCTGCCCGACGGCGAAGGCTTTGCTGGCCGCACCCAACAGCCCGGTGGAGTCACCGGCCCGCTGCATCCGGTTGGTGACGGTGTCTTTGATCTTGTCGGTGAGCCGGCTCATGATGCGACCTTCCGAGGTCAGTGAATCGGTTGGGGGACCGTGATCAACTTGGTGCCGTCGGGAAAGGTCGCCTCGATGTCGAGTTCCTGCAGCATCTCGGCGACTCCGTCCATCACGTCTTCGCGTTTCAAGACGCTGCGCGCGGCATCCTGCAGGTCCGCTTTGGTGCGGCCGTCGCGCGCGCCCTCGAGCACGAACTGGGTGAGCACCGCGGTGGCTTCCGGGAGATTCAATTTCAGACCCCGCTCACGACGCTTGTGCGCCACTTCGGCAGCGGTGTGAATGAGGAGGCGTTCCTTCTCTTTGACCGTCAAGAACATCGGATCCACCCTTGGTCGGCAGCGGTGTCCGAGGCTTACCCGCCGATCCGTCGCCCAAACCCCCGGAAATGCGGCTCGAGTCAGCCGTGTCGGTGCGGTGCGCGACCCTCGGGGAACTGCACCTGCGGTACATCCGGTGGCGGCGGGACCGGCAGGGTCACATCGTGGTCGCCGAGGGTGAACGGCTCTCCGTGATGGGTGAGTGAGGCCGGCTCACCCGAGCGCAGCCGGTAGGTGGCGTGCCCAGCGGTCGCCTCCACCGCGATGCAGCGGCCACGCCACAAGATGCGGAACGTCAACCGGCTCAGGGCCGGGGGCAGCCGCGGCGCGAACGCCAATTCTTCCCCGTGCCGGCGCATCCCGCCGAAACCGGCCACACAGGCCAGCCACGCCCCGCCGAGCGCGGCGATGTGCAAACCGCTCGACACGTTGTCATGCAGATTGTGCAGGTCGATGAACGCCGTCTCGGCCAGATAGTCGAAGGCAAGCTGCAAGTGACCGACTTCGGCGGCCAGTATCGCCTGGGCGCAGGCCGACAGCGACGAATCCCGGACGGTCAACGCCTCGTAGTAGTGGAAGTTGCGTGACTTCTCCGCTGCGGTGAACGCGTCGCCACGCACGTACATGGCCAGCGTGACGTCGGCCTGCTTGACGACCTGCTTGCGGTACAACTCGAAGTACGGATAGCGCAACAGCAGCGGATAGTCGGCGGGCGGTGTCCCCGCAAAGTCCCAAACCCCTTGGTGGGTGAAGTTTTCGGCTTGCTCGTGCACGCCCAGCTCAGGGTTGTACGGCAGTGTCATGTGGTCGGCGTAGTCCCGCCAGTCGGCGGTCTCGGCGTCGGCAACGTCGAACCGTGCGGCCACATCGGGACGACGCCGACAAGCCGCGGCGGCATCGCGAAAATTCTGCTGCGCCATCAGATTGGTGAACAGATTGTTGTCGGCCAGCGCGGAGTATTCGCACGGTCCGGTGACACCGTCGATGCGGAACTGGCCGTCTGCGTTGCGGTGGCCCAGGCTCGCCCACAGCCGGGCGGTTTCCACCAGAAGCTCCACACCGCAGTCTTCCTCGAATCCGGTGTCGGCCGTAGCCGCGAGGTATTGCGCTGTGGCATAGGCGATGTCGGCGTTGACGTGTACACCCGCCGTACCGGCGGGCCAATACGCCGAGCACTCCTCTCCGTCGATGGTCCGCCACGGGAACATCGCCCCGTCCTGACTCAGTTCCCGGGCGCGCCGCTTGGCCTTGGCCAGGGTGGAGTGCCGCCAGCGCAGCGCGTCGGCCGCCGCGTCGGGCATCGTGTGGGTCAGCATGGGCAGCACGAACATTTCCGTGTCCCAGAAAGAGTGCCCGTCGTACCCCGGCCCGGTCAGCCCCTTCGCCGGAATCGGCCGGCTCTCACCACGCGCGCCGGCTTGCAGTACCTGGAAGAGTGCGAACCGGATCGCTTGCTGCAGTTCGGGATTCCCGTCGATTTCGATGTCGGCGTGCGACCAGAACGCATTGAGGTAGTCGCACTGGCGGGCGACCAGGTTGTCCCAGCCCGTCTCTCGGGCTTGGGCCAGCGCGGCGTCCACCTGCGCCCGGAGCGCGGGCACGGAACGCCGGCTCGACCATCCGTAGGCGACGAATTTCGTCAACCGCAGCACGTCGCCTTTGGCCACGTCGACGGCGATGGTCAGCCGGGCCAGATCTTGCTCCGCGCGAATGCTGCAGTCGGCGCCGGACCTCGTGGCGAGTTCGTGGTCCATCCCCGCGGCCACCCCGAGCCCAGAGCGCCGGGTGTGGTGCACCAGGACCGCCGAAAAGTCTTGTGCCGTCGCGAAATCGGCGACCAGCGGATTGTCCAGCGCCGCGGCCAGGCGCGGGTCCCGGCCGCCGGTGGGCACCGTCTCGTTGGCCAGCAGGTCGGACTGCACGACCAGGTCCAGGTCGGCGTCCAGCGGCTCCACCTCGTACCGGATGGCGGCGACGGCGCGCTGGGTGAACGACACCAGACGCTCGGAGCGGATCCGCACCGAGCGTCCCGTCGGAGACGTCCAGACCGTATTGCGCCGCAGCGTTCCGGTGCGGAAGTCCAGGACATGCTCGTGCTCGACTGCCCGGCTGTACCGCATGTCCATCGGTGAGTCTTGGACGAACAACCTGATGATCTTCCCGTCGGTCACGTTGACCACGGTCTGCCCGTCCTCGGGATACCCGTATCCGCCTTCGGGATAAGGCAATTCACGCTTCTCGTAGAACCCGTTCAGATAGGTTCCCGGTGTACCGACCGGCTCTCCCTCATCCAGGGTGGCACGCAGGCCTATGTTGCCGTTGGACAACGCAAAGATGGACTCGGTGTCCGCCAGACGCTCCAAATCCAGTCCGCACCAACGCAATTCCCACGGAGCGACGTGAAATCCGTGTTCTTCCGAATTCTGGCTCACCACAACGATCTTATGCGACGTAGGCCAGCGTGGCCGCGATGGCCGCTTCGGTGCCGGTGCGCAGCGTCGGTTGCAGCGCCGGCGCGAAGCGCGGATTGTGATTGCCCACGATCGTCATTCCGGCCAGGAATCCACCGTTGCCCCAGAACGTATAGGGCACGCCGAACGCATCCGGGATGCGACTGAAATCCTCTGACGCCGGGACGGGTTGGAGCTCGTGCACCCGGTCGGACCCGAACGCCTGGGTGAAGGCGTTGGTCACCGTCTCGGTGGCCTTCGGGTCGTTCACCGTCGGCGGGAAGGTGGCCAGCGTTTCGAATACCGGTTCGGTCGGCGAGCCGGAGGCCTGGCACTCACCGCCGACGATGCGCTCGATGGCCGCCATGATCTTGTTTCGCACCGCGTTGTCGTAGGCGCGGACATTGAGCAACAGCTCGGCACGGTCGCTGATGACGTTGGGCGAGTCGCCGACCTTGACCGAGCCGACGGTGACGACACCGAACTCGCTCGGCGCGATCTCCCGCGACACGATGCCTTGCAACCTCAACACGATCGCCGAGGCCAGCACCGCCGGATCGACCCCCAGTTCCGGCATCGAGCCGTGCGATCCCTCACCGAAGACGGTCACCTTGAGACTCTCCCCGGCCGACAGGGCGATACCGGAGCGGGTGGCGACGTGTCCCGCTTCGGGTGCGGTCAACACGTGCTGGGCCAGGCAGACGTCGGGTCGGACCGCGTCGAGCTTGTCCACCAGGCCGTCGTCGACCATCGCCTGGGCGCCCTTGCCGGCCTCTTCTCCGGGCTGAAACAGCGCCAGGTAGGTCCCGGACCATTCGCGCTTGTTCCTGACCAGCAGGGCCGCCGCGCCGAGCGCCGACGCCACATGTGCGTCGTGGCCGCAGGCGTGCATCTTTCCCGGCTCCAGCGATGCGTAGTCCAGCCCCGTCGCCTCCGTCACGGGCAGCGCATCCATGTCGGCGCGGAACAACACGCGTCGGCCTGTGCCGTTGCGGATGACGCCGACGACACCCCCGCCGATCTGCAGGACGTCGTCGACGCCGATCTCGTGCAGTTTGCCGGTGACCTTTGCCGCGGTCCTGGCCTCTTGACCCCAGAGATCGGGATGGCGGTGCAGGTCCTTGTAGAACTCCTCCTGCCAGCCCTGGACCTCGGTGATCCCGTTCGTCGCGGCGCCGAGCTTGGCCGGGGACAGCGACGGCTGCCCGGTCGGCGCACCGCCCCGGCCCGGACCGCTGCTCGGGTCGCCGGGCCGCGTTCCGCAGCCGGGCAGCACCGTGGCCGCGGCGAGCAGGCCCGCGCCGCCGAGCACCCGACGCCGCGACCACCCGGACATGCCGGCTCCCCCGTCGCGTGCCCTGAGTCTCAGCGGCCGGCGTTGCCCGGCACCGCAGGCACGCTCTGGACGTAGCGCGCCGCCTCGGCGGCGTGGTTCCCGGTCACACACACGTCGTAGCGCTGCGCTTCCAACGTCTGAATGCTGGAGAAGTCGCGTCGGCCCCGCGTCGACCAGTGCGCCACGAATCCGAACACCGCACCCCAGAATGCGCCGATGATCATCGCGGTCAGCAACACCCAGAGCCACAGCGGTCCGACCGTGAAGATCGCGAACAGCAGACCGATCAGGACCCCGAACCAGGCCCCGCTGCCCGCGCCATAGAGTGCGGCTTTGCCCTTGGTCATCCGCCCGGTCACGTGTTCGACGGTGCGGACGCCGTCGCCGATGATGCGCACGTACTGCACCGGGAAGCCGCCGTCGGACATCCGGTCCACCAGTAGCTGGGCGTCGATGTAATTCTCGAATGTCGCGATCACCTGACGCCCGCCGGACGGGTCGCCCGACGTTTGCTCATCGCTCACATGGGTGGGATTGGCCATCTTTGTCTCCCGCGTCGAATCTGGATTCTTCATGTGGTCGCAGGGACGTATTGACCGAATCGGGTCTGCCAAACTCCTGCCCCGCATGCCCGGCAGGGGTCACCGGTGGCCGAGAGCGGGTACAGGAGGCGAGGAAGTTCGATCGGAAAAGGGCGATGGATATCAATGAACGTCCCGGACTCGACCTGATGAGGGCGGCCGACCTTGCTTGATTCGTTGCTCGACGCGCTCGGTCACTCCTGGTGGGCCTATCCACTGATTTTCGGCTTCTGCATGTTCGACGCGGTACTGCCGATCCTGCCGAGCGAGACCGTGCTGCTCACCGGCGGGATCCTGGCCGCGGACGGGTCGATGATGCTGGGCTGGGTGATCGTGATGGCGGCCTTGGGCGGCTTTGCCGGCGACAACATCGCCTACTGGATCGGTCACTCCGCCGAGGATCGGGCCCGCCGCTGGCTCGCCGGCGGCGAGCGGGGACGGCGCCGCCTGGACTGGGCGCACCGCGAACTGGAGCGGCACGGCGGACCGCTGGTGATCGCCGCGCGGTTCATCCCCGGCGGCCGCACCGCGACCACCGTCGCCTGCGGGGTGCTGGGTTTCCCTTATCGACAGTTCCTGGTGTTCGACGCGATCGGCTCGGTGCTGTGGGCGACGGTGAACACGATGATCGGTTTCGCCGGCGGGCACGCATTCGACGACCGACCGCTGTTGGCGTTCGCGATGTCGTTCGCCGTGGCGCTGGCCGTGGCGGGGCTGGCCGAGCTGCTCAGATGGTTGCACCAACGCCATTCGCGCCGCGAGCAGCAGGTGCCCGGCGCCGGCGGCCGTGTCGGCTCCTAGCCTCGCGTCCCGATCACTCGTCTGCTGCCGGGTCGTCGTGCGCGCCGCGGGCGTCGTCATTTCTGCGGCGCACCGTCTTGGCGATGGCGTGGCCGGATGACGGCGAGCTCAACACCATGAAGGCGATGCCCAGCACCGCGAAGGTGATGATGGTGGCGTTCTCGGTGCCGATGGAAGACGCCAGTACGGCGATCACCCCGGGACCGGTGGCCAGTCCCTGTGCGTGCAGCTGACTGTTCGTGTCGGGCAGGCGCAGCACGCCGATGACGCTGATGGTGAGCAGCACCAGCCCGGTGATCAGCAACACCACGCCCAGGACGTCCAACACCACAGAGATCACTCGAACGGCCCTCCCGAACCCAGGTAGCGGGCCGCCGCGACGGTCGCGACGAAGGACAGCAGCGCCAGCGCCACCGCCGCGTCCAGGTAAAAGGGCTGGTGGTGGTAGTAGCACAGCAACGCGAGCAGCGACACAACCAGCGCGGCCAGCAGATCCAGCGCCAGGACCCGCTGGACCACGTCGCGGGCCCGCAGCAGCACCAGTCCACCGGCCACGAGCAGCAGGGTGTTCCATGCCAGCGCGACGATCAACAGCAATTTCATCATGGCGGTTACGGGAACACGCGGCGCTGAGCGCGCCGGTAGGAGTCGAGTTGGGTGCCTCGGACGGCGTCCGGGTCGCTTGCGTCCAGGACATGCAGCAGCAATTCACCTTTCCGCGCGTCGACGTCGACGACGACGCTGTCCGGCGCCAACCCGACCCGGATCGCCCAGACCGCAGCCGAGCTCGCGGTGGTCGGTTCGATCGGTATGGACACCACGCCGGGCGCCATCGACCGCAGTCCCAGGCAACATCCGGCCACCTGCCAACTGCCGCGACACATGTCGATCAGTGTGAAGAAGATGAGTGCGGGCAGCCCGGCGAGGCGGCCCACGGCCGACGTGCCCGGTGGCGGTTCGGGGTGAGTTTCGCCGCGCCGGAAGGCGGCACTGAGTCCGACGATCAGTGCCGAGAACACCAGCGCGACGATGATGTCGGCCGGATTGAGGCTGGTCAGTGCCAGCAGGTAGACGGTGGTCAACGTCGCCACCCGGCCCAAGACCGCAATCATCTACAACCTCCCGGTGAGCACGTTGGCGGCGTCCTGGCTGAGCACCAGTAAAGGCTCAGCCCACAACCCGATGGACAGGACCAGCCCCGCGAACACGGTCACGATTACCCGCGGCGCCAGCGGGCTGACTTCGGGGGTGTCGACGTCGACGGTTTCCGGAGCGCACCAGAACTTGCGCTGATAGATCTGGAACATGTAGATCAGCGACAACACGCTGCCGACCACCAACACCACCACCAACGCGGGGTTGTGCACCGCGATCGCGGCCCGGAACAGCTCCAGCTTGCCAATGAAGCCGGCGGCCGGGGGCACGCCGGCGACGCTGAACGCACCGATCGCGAAGGCGGCTGCCACCAGGGGTCCGCGTAGCTCCGCAGCCAGGAACAGCAGACCTTTGTTCAGCGCGTTCACGACGCTGTACACCACGGCAGCGGACAGTCCGATCGGACCTCCGACACTCAGCGCGACGAGCACGTACCCCACCTGCCCGATGGCCGAGTACGCCAGCGTCTCGGCGTCGTCGCCGCGGGATACCGCGAGCACACCGCCGTACAGGATCGAGGCGACGCCGAGCAGCACCAGCGCGGTCGCGGCGAACCGTAGCTCGTCGGCGAACAACCCGGCGCCGAATCGCAGCAGGCCATAGCTGCCGATGTTGGCCACCGCGCCACTGAGGATGGCGGCGACGACGGGACGGGTGCCGGCATAGACCGTCGGCAGCCAGAAATGGAACGGGAACAGGCCGAGTTTGACACTGAACGCGACGAAGAACCCGACTGCGACCAGCATCGCGGCGTTGGCCCCGACCGCGTGGATCCGCGCGGCGACATCGGCCATGGCCAGCGCGCCGGTGATCCGGTAGGTGCCGGCCACCGACACCAAGAACACGAATGAGCCCAGCAGGTTGACGGAGGCGAAGATCAGCGCCGCCCGCAGCTGTCGCGGGCGTTGACCGTAGGTGGTCAGCGCGTACGACGCCGTCATCGCAATCTCGAAGAAAACGTAGAAGTTGAACACGTCCGCGGTGAGAAACAGCCCGTTCAACCCGGCGGTAAGCAGCACCACCAGGCCGGGGAACATTCGCGTCCGCACCCCCTTGACGGCGTCGTTGGTCATCGCCGCGAGCAGCACCACGATCGACACCAGCGCGAAGACGACGCCCAGCGCGTCGGCGCGCAGCACGATGCCGATGCCGGCCGGCCATCCTCCGGTGACCACTTGCTGGGGACCCCGGGACACCACTTGCGCGGTGAGGACGGCGACGGCCACCAACGACGCGCCCAGCACCGCCACGCTCGACCAGGCAACGAGGGGACGCCGACCGTCGAGCGCGATCAGCACCGCGCCGGCCGCCCACGGGATCAGCAACGCCAGAGACAAGGCCATCACGAGGCCATCACGTCATCTCGTTTCGATCCAGCTGCTCGTCACGCCGCAGGCTTTGCTCGTGTTCGGTCTCCTGGGCCGCGAGCTCGCTGCGCTGCGCGGTGCCGAAGACCTCCACGACGCGGTGCACCAACGCAAGCAGCAGCGCCAGCGTGGCCAGGCCGATGACCAGTGCGGTCAGCACCAGCGCCTGGGGCACCGGGTCACTGACCGGCCCGCCGGATCCCGGCCCGATCGGTGCCCGTCCCCGCGACATGCTGGATCCGATCAGCGCGACGACGGCGCACTGCGAGATCAGGGCGACGCCCACCGCGATGCGGATCAGGTCGTGCTGCAGCAGCAGATAGGCGCCCGCGCCGAACAACACTGCGGCGGTGACCGCAAACGCCAGGTTCACGCCGTTTCCCCGCTCTCGGTGCGGCCCTCGGGGGCATCGTCGATCTGGTTCTCCGGGTCGGCGAGTTGATGCAGCAACATCGTCAGCACGCCGATGACCAGCAGAAATATCCCCACGTCGAACAGCAGCGGGGTGAACAATTCGAGCGAGCCGAAGTGCACCACGGGCTCACCCGGCGGAGGTAGGTGGCTGAACAGCGGTTTGCCATACAGCAACGGAAAGAAACCGACGGCCAGCGACAACAACAGACCACCGACGGCCAGCCACGGCGAGTACCGCAGAATCGGCAAGGTCCGCTCGGCGGCCCGCGCGCCCAGACTGATGTAGCGCAGCGCGAGCGCGAGCGCGACGACGACGCCGGCACCGAATCCGTCGCCGGTGTCCCGATATCCCTTGACGATCAACGCGCCGGCCACCATCAGGCTCGGCCCCAGCAGCACGCCCGACACGACCCGCAACACCAGGTCCCGTCGCATCACCACAGCTTGCCCCTGCGCAGCAGCGCGGCCACGCCGACGACGGCGACCAGCAGCACAGTGATTTCGGCCAGGGTGTCCAGGCCGCGGAAGTCGGTGATGATCACCGTCACAGCGTCCTGGCCGTGGGCACTGGGCGTTCGACGCAGATATTCCTCGGACACGCTCGGTGCCGCGCTGGGGGCGGACAGGAAACCCCAGATGGTGACGAACGCCGCCAGGCCGGCCAGGCCACCGGCGGCCACGTTGCGCTGGCGTCGCCGGGTCTCGCCCGCGTGCTGTCCACCTGCGCGCACTTCGAGTTCCTCGGCAGTCCCCGAGCGCGGCAACCGCGCCAGGGCGCCGATGAAGACGAGGGTGATCATCGTCTCGACCACCACGGCCACCAAGGCGATATCGGGCGCACCGAACAGCGCGTACACCGCGGCCAGCCCGAAACCGACCACCGACAGCGCCAACACCATGCCGACCCGGGCCGAGGCCCGTGCGACAGCCAGCGTCGCGATGATGACCAGAGCCAGCAGCGGCAGGATCAGCCAGTCCACATCGCCGACCCGGCCGATGTCGTAGGCACCCTTGATCGGGGTGACGGCGAAGGCGATCCCGGTCAAGACCCCCGCGGGAACGAGCACCGCCGCGACGCTGGTACGCAGGTCACGAACTTCCAGGCTGTGTATCGCCGAGGAAAGCCGGGACAAGGCGCGCAGGCTGCGGGTGTAGATCCGCAGCGGCCCGAGGCGCCCGCCCACCCGCGTCCACGTGCGGGCCAGCGCCTCCCGGAGGCGCGGCAGCGCCAGCAGGCCCGCAGCCAGCGTCCAGGCGCTCAGCGCCATCAGGTTTCCCGGACGGGCGTCGAAGTGGTAGCCCGGCGCCAGACTCACTTTCGTCGCGCTGGTCACGCTTGCCGCGTCGGCCGCGAGACCACTGAACAGCCCCGGGATCAAGCCCGCGGCGATGCCGACTCCGGCCAGCACCACGATCGGCCAGGTCAGGGTGTGTGGAGTCGGACGGGTCTGCGCACGCGTCGTCCCCAGGAACAGCAGCACCCAGAAACGTCCGATATAGGCCAGCGTCAGGGCGGCGGCCAGCACCGCGCACCCGGTCAGCACCCGTCCGGCACCCGCGGCCGCCTCGAAGTACAGCTCGTCTTTGAAGAATCCGGCGGTCAGCGGCAGTCCGGCCAGGTTGGCCGCGGCCAGCGCGGCAGCCACCGCCAGCACCGGCCTGCGTCGGCCCAGCCCACCGAGGCGGGACAACCTGTCCTCCCCGGTCGCCATCGTCGCCGCGCCCGCGGTCATGAACAAGGCGCTCTTGGCCACACCGTGCGCCAGCACGTAGAACGCCGCGGCGCCCGCCGCTGCCCCGCCACCGATGCCGTACAGCATCACCACGTAGCCGTACTGGGAGATCGTCGAGTAGGCCAGCACCTGTTTGAGCACGTCCTGGCCCAGTGCGCCGATCCCGCCGATGACGATGGACGCGATTCCGACGACGAGCACGGCATCGAGCACGGCCCGGCTGTGGGCCAGCAGCGGGTGCACCCGGCCCAGCACCAGCACACCGGCAGCGACCATGGCCGCCGAATGCAGGTACGCCGAGACCGGCGTCGGCGCGGCCATCGCCTTGGGCAGCCAGAAATGCAGCGGCACCTGCGCGCTCTTGGCCAGCGCCGCCACCGCGAGCAGCGCCGCGGCAGCCGTCGTCGTCGGTCCCGAGTCGATCCGTTCGAGCAACTCAGGCAGCGAGAACGTCTGGTAGCGCGCGTACAGCAGCACGGCGGCGATCAGCAGGGCCACCGCGCTGGCCACGGTCACCAGCAGCGCCATCAGCGCCGCCCGGCGGGCGGTCGGCTCGTCTTTGTCGAAGCCGATCAGGAAATAGGAGCAGACGGCGGTGATGTCGAAGAACACGAACAGCAGCACCAGGTCCTGCGCCGTCGCGACCCCCACCATCGACACCGCGAAGAGCACCATCCAGGGCCAGAACCGCCACCGCTCCCGCGCCGGACGGTGATGATGTTCCAGGTGCAGGGACAGGTAGCCGGTGCCGTAGCAGAACACCAGGGCGCCGACCCCGCAGGCCAGCAGCGAGTACAGCGCGGCCAGGCCGTCGTAGGAGAAGCTCAGCTGCATGTGCAGGCTGGGCACCCAGGGCAGGGTGACCGACCCGCCGCCGGCGAGCCATGCCGCCAGACACACGCCGAAGCCGACCAGCGCAAACGCGGCCGACGCCCAGCCCTGCCAATCCGTCCGCAACGGTCGGCACGACTCGACGCCGAGCGCTTCGACGTTGGGGGATTCGGCCACTAAGACTCCTCATCGGCGTGCTGTGTCCGCACACCAACGTATGCCCCGGCACCGGCGCACCTTCAGTTGGTGCCGTGTTCGGCAGGGTCGGCGCGCGACTCGTCGGCGATGGCGCGCAGGCGGTCCAGGTCGGCCGGGAGCAGGCCCGGCGCGCCCGCCATCGACTCCATCAGCAGTTCGATCTGTCGGCGCAGCGCGGGAAGGTGCTGCTCGCGCCCGATCGTCTGGGCGTGGTCGATCAGCATGCGCAAGACCCGCAACAGGGTGGCCACGACATGGGGTTGAGTCGTCCCGGTCTGGCGGATCTGGGTGAAAGCGTGCGCGATGTACTCGTCCGGGGACAGGTCCCAGGGGCGTAGCAGGACGCGCTCGTCGGACCCGCACACCGCCGCCGACGGCAGATCCGAACCCAACAACGTGCGCATCATGCTGCCCAGCCGCAGGACCACCTCGGTTGCCGTCGTCGGGTCGTTGATCGCCGAACTGAGCGCCCGCAGTGCTATGTCGACCAGCTGCCGGATCCCGAAGTCGATGTCCTGCTGCATCGTCCGCACGTCTGCGATCTCCACGGTCGCCAACAGCTTGCTCGTCACCCGCTCCGGAACGTCCGGCATCGGCCACACCGTCATCAGGATCTCGCCGCGGTGGATGTAGGCGCCGGTGCGGGTCTCCAGCCGCACCACGGTCGACGGCGGGATTGCGCTCAGGATGTGTTTGCTCGGCGCCTGCGTGACCCAGCCGTCCGACAGCGCCCGCACGTACAGCCGTTCTTCGGGCGCGGGCGGATGCGGGGTCTGCAGGATCGTCTCGCCGCGGGTCTGGCGTTTGATCGCTTCGATGATGTCGTCGGCTTCGGCGGCGATCGACCGGACCACCTCGCCGACCTGCAACCCGTGGGCCAGCCGGTTCAGGTAGGCGATGATCAGCAGCACCGTCGTCACGGTCAACACGATCGCGATCGTCATGGAGATCCGCGGGGCGCTGGCGTTGGCGTCCCCGTTGACGTGACGCAGCACCAGCACGCAGAACACAAACGTCGCGACCAGCATGCCGATCACCGTCTGGCTGAGGCGATTTCGAATGAACGACCGCATCACCCGCGGGGAGAACTGGCTGCTGGCCAGTTGCAGGCTCACCACCGTCAACGAGAACACCACCCCGGCGGTGGTGATCATCGCGCCGGCGACCGTACTGAGCAGCCAGGTCGCCGCGTTGGTGTTCATCTCGACCGTCAACGGCAGTCGCGTGCCGACGCCCAGCGCCCCGTCGATGTATGCGACCGTCTCGGCTGCGACGCCGCCGGCCAGCACCACCAGCGTGGGCAACGCGAACAAACTCTCCCGGAAGTGATACAGCCCGGTGGCGATTCGCAGCGCCGGTGTGGGTTCGACACGTCGCCTCATGGCAGAACCCTATGGCCTCGTCGGCGAGTCCGGCCGCTGGACGCTTGCGTGAATCCTGGGCTTTGGGCGTGAATCCTGGGCTTTGCGCGTGAATCCTGGGCTTTGCGCGTGACGCCTGGGCGGGATTTCGCCGATTTTCCCACCGTGGGCACACTCCGAAAGCCGTCGCTTCACAACCAACGCCCACCATTCACACCGAAGTCGTGGTGCAGCGAAACCTGAGCGGCCTCGCTCTAGCCGCGCAGATAGTCGAGCTGCACCTGCACCGACCATTCGGCGGCGTCCCACAGCTTCTCGTCGACGTCGGTATAGACGTGTTCGACGATCTGACGGGCGCCGGCGTCGTCGCCGAGCTCACGCAGCGCCGAACGCACCTGTTCCAACCGCTCGTGGCGGTGCGCCAGGTATTCGTCGGTGACCGCGTCCAGATCCGGCAGCTCCGGTCCGTGCCCGGGCAGCACCGCCCGGTGCCCGAGTCCGCGCAGCCGGTGCAGCGACTCCAGATAGTCGGTCAGGTTGCCGTCTTCGTGGTCCATCACCGTGGTGCCCCGACCCAGCACCGTGTCGGCGGTCAACACCGCATCGTCCAGGACGAACGACAGCGAGTCGGCGGTGTGCCCGGGCGTGGCCATCACCTTGATCTTCAGGCCGGCGGCGTCGATCACCTCGCGGTCGATCAGGTGGCCACCGAGGCCGCGCAAGAATCCGCTGCCCGCCGAGCGCACCGTTGCCCCGGTCAGCTCGACCAGCTTGTCGATGCCGTCGGTGTGGTCCGGGTGCCGGTGACTGATCAACACCAGACAGATGCGCCCCAGCGCGGCCACCCTCGCGATGTGTTCGTCGTCGTCGGGTCCGGGGTCGACGATCACCAGTTCGTCACTGCGCGGGCCGCGCAACACCCAGGTGTTGGTGCCTTCCAGTGTCATCAGGCCGGGGTTGTCGGCCAGCAGGACCGACACGGTCTCGGTGACCGGTCGCAGTTCACCGTAGGCGGGATGCGTCAGACCCTCGGGCACGGCCGCTAACCGACCTCCACGATCAGCTCCACCTCCACCGGGGCGCCCAGCGGCAACTCGGCCACGCCGACGGCCGAGCGTGCGTGTTTTCCGTTGTCGCCGAACACTTCTCCGAGTAGTTCGGAGGCCCCGTTGACCACTCCCGGCTGTCCGCGGAATTCCGGGGCGGAGGCGACGAACCCCACCACCTTGACCACCTGGGACACCGAATCCAGCCCCACCAGCGAATCCACCGCGGCCAGCGCGTTGAGCGCGCAGATCCGTGCCAGCGACTTGGCCACGTCCGGGGCGACGCCGGCGCCGACCTGGCCGGTGACGGCCAATTTGCCGTCCACCAACGGCAGCTGGCCCGCGGTGTAGACGAGGTTGCCGGTGCGCACCGCGGGCACGTAGGCCGCCAGCGGCGTGACCACCTGCGGCAGCGTTATGCCCAGTTCCTCCAACCGGGCCCGGACGCTCACTTCGGGCGTTTGAGGTAGGCGACGTGCTGCTCGCCGGTGGGTCCGGGCAGCACCGCTACCAACTCCCAACCGTCGGCGCCCCACTGGTCGAGGATCTGCTTGGTGGCGTGGGTGAGCAGCGGAATCGTCGCGTATTCCCATGTGGTGGGTTGGGTCATGATCGCGAGCTTATCCGTCGGACTGGGGTGGAACCGGTCGGGCTAGCATGCGATGGTGGCAAACACATCGAGCGGCGGTAGCTCCGTCGGGTGGCCGTCGCGGCTGTCGAAGGCCCGCCTGCATTTCGTCACCGGCAAGGGCGGCACCGGGAAATCGACGATCGCGGCGGCGCTGGCGCTGACGCTGGCCGCGGGCGGTCGCAAGGTTTTGCTGGTGGAAGTCGAAGGGCGCCAAGGGATTGCGCAACTGTTCGACGTTCCCCCGCTGCCCTACCAAGAAGTCAAGATCGCTACCGCCGAGCGCGGCGGGCAGGTCAATGCTTTGGCGATCGAGCTCGAGGCCGCATTCCTGGAATACCTGGACATGTTCTACAACCTCGGCATCGCCGGGCGGGCGATGCGCCGGATCGGAGCCATCGAGTTCGCGACGACGATCGCGCCGGGCCTGCGCGACGTGCTGCTCACCGGCAAGATCAAGGAGACGGTGATCCGCACGGACAAAGGGGCCAAGAACTTCGTCTATGACGCCATCGTCGTCGACGCGCCCCCCACCGGGCGCATCGCGCGCTTTCTCGACGTCACCAAGGCGGTGTCGGATCTGGCCAAGGGTGGGCCGGTGCACTCGCAGGCCGAAGGCGTGGTGAAGATCCTGCACTCCGACCAGACCGCGATCCACCTGGTCACGCTGCTAGAGGCGTTGCCGGTGCAGGAAACCCTGGAAGCCATCGAGGAACTCGCCGAGATGCAACTGCCGATCGGCAGCGTGATCGTGAACCGCAACATCCCGGCTTACCTCGATCCGGGTGACCTGGCCAAAGCCGCCGAGGGGGTGGTGGACGCGGACTCGGTGCGCTCCGGTCTGTCGTCCGCCGGCATCGAGCTCGAGGACGCCGACTTCGCTGGGCTACTGACCGAGACGATCGAACACGCCACCCGCATCGCCGCGCGCAGCGAGACCGCGCAGCTACTCGACGCGTTGCAGGTGCCGAGACTGGAATTGCCGACCATTTCCGACGGCGTCGACCTGGGCAGTCTGTACGAGCTCTCGGAAGCGCTTGCACAGCAAGGGGTTCGATGACCACGCCACACCCGCATAAGCCGGAAACCCTTGACATGTCGGCGATTCTGGCCGATACGTCCAATCGGGTGGTGGTGTGTTGCGGCGCCGGCGGCGTCGGCAAGACCACCACGGCGGCGGCAATCGCACTGCGCGCGGCCGAATATGGCCGCACCGTAGTCGTTTTGACGATCGACCCGGCGAAGCGGCTCGCGCAGGCGTTGGGAGTCAACGATCTTGGCAATACGCCGCAGCGCGTGCCGCTGGCACCGGAGGTGCCCGGCGAGTTGCACGCGATGATGCTCGACATGCGTCGCACGTTCGACGAAATGGTGATCCAGTACTCGGGATCGGCTCGGGCACAGTCGATTTTGGACAACCAGTTCTACCAGACGGTCGCCACCTCGCTGGCCGGCACGCAAGAGTACATGGCCATGGAGAAACTGGGGCAGCTGTTGGCCCAGGACCGTTGGGATCTGGTGGTGGTGGACACCCCACCGTCGCGCAACGCACTGGACTTCCTGGACGCGCCCAAACGTCTGGGCAGTTTCATGGACAGTCGCCTGTGGCGGTTGCTGCTCGCGCCCGGCCGGGGTCTGGGCCGGCTGGTGACCGGGGCTATGGGCCTGGCGATGAAGGCGATGTCCACCATTCTGGGCTCGCAGATGTTGGGGGACGCGGCCGCGTTCGTGCAGTCCCTGGACGCGACGTTCGGCGGCTTCCGCGAGAAGGCCGACCGTACCTACGCATTGTTGAAGCGGCGCGGCACCCAGTTCGTGGTGGTCTCGGCCGCCGAACCCGACGCGCTGCGCGAAGCGTCCTTCTTCGTCGACCGGCTGTCCCAGGAGGGGATGCCGTTGGCGGGTCTGGTGTTGAACCGCACCCACCCCACGCTGTGCTCGTTGCCGGCGGAACGGGCGATCGACGCCGTGGAGAAACTGGACGGCGACGGATCCGAGGAAGCGTCGTTGGCGGCGGCCGTGCTGCAGATTCACGCCGATCGGGCGCAGACGGCCAAACGGGAGGTCCGGCTGCTGTCCCGGTTCACCGGCGCCAACCCGCACGTGCCGGTCATCGGGGTGCCGTCGCTGCCCTTCGACGTCTCCGACCTCGAGGCGCTGCGCGCCCTCGCCGACCAGATCACGTCGGTCGCGTAACCACCTGGTTCACCCCCGCGTTGCCCGTTATTTGACGCTGATTCAATGGCGGCAGTGATCATCTGTCCCACGCGTAACCCTCAATACGCGCTTGACCTGCGCAAACGAAACCGGCTCTATAGTACGCTCAGCTAATCTGTAACAAAAAAGTAATGATGTATCAGAGGCCCGACCCGTGCTTCACGTCAGCTTCGACGGGCGTTCGCACTGACCAGGAGCGCACTCAACCGCCCGACTCCGCCGCCCGGCAGATCCTGGCGCCAGGGCGCTCGGATATCGGTGCCACCTGCGGCGATACGGGGGCTGTAGAACTTATTCGACGCCGGTTCAACGAATGACGAGCCCTACACACCGGGCCTGAACCGCCAAAACGCCCCTGACCAGTACAAACAATGACGACCCGGTAGTTTGGGCAGCTAAGCTGTAACAATAATGCAATGAGGAAGGCGCACGGCGCCAGCCAGCGGGCGGATCAGATGGCCCCGCGGCGCTTGCGCTTGTCGAAGTAGTCCGACCAGGACACCACCTCGGGGTGCTGCTTGAGCAGAGCCCGACGCTGGCGCTCGGTCATTCCGCCCCACACGCCGAACTCGACCTTGTTGTCCAGCGCATCCGCGCCGCATTCCTGCATCACCGGGCAGTGCCGGCAGATCACCGCGGCCTTGCGTTGGGCGGCTCCGCGCACGAACAGTTCGTCGGGGTCGGTCGCCCGGCACAACGCCTGCGAGACCCAGGCGATCCGGTCCTCGGCTTCCACGCTGCGCAGCAGGTTCCCTGTCGACGTGAGGCCCGTCTTCCGAGCGCCCGGACGTGTTCCTGACACGAGCTGATCCCTTCCTCCCGGCCGTCGCTTCCGACCGCCCTCCTCGGGTACCAGCCGATGATGCGGTCTGAACCACACTGCGCCTACAGCTGTTACCTGAATCTCAATGCGTATATAAGTTAGGTGGTCGGGTGCCAATTACGCAACAGTCCGATAACGCTTTTTCTGGGACGGCCGTGCCGTCTTCCTTCCAGGGGCCGGGCCGAACGATTGGGCTCCGTCCCGTAATGGCCCTCTGACCAGTGACGTCGCCGCAAATTCGATGCCGCCAAGGGTGGCAATCTTGTTCAACACCTGCTAAAGAATCTTTTTCCGCCCGCGCGGCGCGGAGCCGTGACAGAAGGTCGCTACTGTAGTACGCATGTCCGAGCGTCCCCCGGTCCCACTGACGCTGTTGAAGCTCGCTGGGTTCTGTGTGCTCGCCAGCGTGGTGGCCACCGCACTGATGTTCCCGTTCGCCGGCGGTGTCGGGTTGATGTCCAACCGGGCTTCCGAGGTCGTCGCCAACGGCTCCGCGCAGCTGCTCGAGGGTCAGGTCCCGGCTGTCTCGACGATGGTCGACGCCAAAGGCAACGTCATCGCCTGGCTGTATTCGCAGCGCCGCTTCGAAGTGCCCTCGGACAAGATCTCCAACCCGATGAAGCTGGCGATCGTGTCCATCGAGGACAAGCGGTTCGCCGACCACAACGGCGTGGACTGGAAAGGCACGCTCACCGGCCTGGCCGGCTACGCCTCCGGTGATGTGGAGACCCGCGGCGGTTCGACCATCGAGCAGCAATACATCAAGAACTACCAACTGCTGGTCACGGCGCAGACCGATGCGGAGAAGCGCGCCGCCGTGGAAACCACCCCGGCGCGCAAGCTGCGCGAGATCCGGATGGCGCTGACGCTCGACAAGACCTTCACCAAACCCGAGATCCTGACCCGCTACCTGAACCTGGTGTCGTTCGGCAACAACTCCTTCGGCATCCAGGACGCCGCGCAGACCTACTTCGGCATCAACGCCATCGACCTGAACTGGCAGCAGGCCGCACTGCTGGCAGGCATGGTGCAGTCGACCAGCGCACTCAACCCCTACACCAACCCCGAGGGCGCGCTGGCCCGGCGAAACCTGGTGCTGGACACCATGATCGAGAACATCCCCAATGAGGCCGACGCACTGCGCGCGGCCAAGGCGCAGCCGCTGGGGATCCTGCCGCAACCCAACGAGTTGCCGCGCGGCTGCATCGCCGCGGGCGACCGGGGGTTCTTCTGCGACTACGTGCAGGAGTACCTGTCGCGCGCCGGCATCAGTAAGGAACAGGTGGCCCGGGGTGGTTACCTGATCCGCACCACGCTGGATCCCGACGTGCAGATCCCGGTCAAGGCGTCCATCGACAAATTCGCTCCCCCGACGCTGAGCGGCATCTCCAGCGTGATGAGCGTGATCCTGCCGGGAAAGACGTCGCACAAAGTGGTGGCGATGGCCAGCAACCACAAGTACGGGCTGGACACCGAGGCGGGTGAGACCATGCGTCCGCAGCCGTTTTCGCTGGTCGGTGACGGCGCCGGGTCGATCTTCAAGCTCTTCACCACCGCGGCCGCGCTGGACATGGGCATGGGCATCAACGCCAACCTCGACGTCCCGCCCCGGTTCCAGGCCAAGGGCCTCGGTAGCGGCGGGGCCAAGGGCTGTCCCAAGGACACCTGGTGTGTGGTCAACGCCGGCAATTACCGCGGCTCGATGAACGTGACCGACGCGCTGGCCACCTCACCCAACACCGCGTTCGCCAAGTTGATCTCGCAGATCGGGGTGTCCCGCGCCGTCGACATGGCGATCAAGCTCGGCCTGCGTTCCTACGCCAATCCGGGGACGGCCCGCGACTACAACCCGGACAGCAACGAGAGCCTGGCCGACTTCGTCAAGCGCCAGAACATCGGCTCGTTCACGTTGGGCCCCATCGAGGTCAATGCGCTGGAGTTGTCCAACGTGGCGGCGACGCTGGCTTCCGGTGGCATGTGGTGCCCGCCCAACCCGATCGACAAGCTGATCGACCGCAACGGCAACGAGGTCTCCGTCACCACCGAGACCTGCGAACAGGTGGTGCCCGAAGGGCTGGCCAACACCCTGGCCAACGCGATGAGCAAGGACTCCACCGGTAGCGGCACGGCGGCGGGCTCGGCCGGTGCGGCCGGGTGGAACCTGCCGATGTCGGGCAAGACGGGCACCACCGAGGCGCACCGGTCCTCGGGATTCGTCGGATTCACCAACCGTTACGCAGCGGCGAACTACATCTACGACGACTCCCCCTCCCCCACCGACCTGTGTTCGGGTCCGCTGCGGCATTGCGGCAGTGGCGATCTGTACGGGGGCAACGAACCCGCCCGCACCTGGTTCACCGCGATGCAGCCGATCGCCAACAACTTCGGTGAGGTGCACCTGCCGCCCACCGACCCGCGGTACATGGACGGATCCCCCGCCGGGCGGGTGCCCAGCGTGGCCGGCCTCGACGTCGACCAGGCGCGCCAGCGCCTGAAGGACGCCGGTTTCCAGGTCGCCGACCAACCCAACTCGGTCAACAGCGGCGCCAAGTACGGCGAGGTGGTCGGGACGTCGCCGAGCGGGCAGACGATCCCAGGTTCGATCATCACGATCCAAATCAGCAACGGCATCCCGCCGCCACCGCCGCCGCCGCCCGAGGGACTGCCGCCGGAGGTGGTCGGATCCCAGGTCGTGGAGATCCCCGGCCTGCCGCCCATCACCATTCCGCTGATGGCACCGCCGCCGCCCGCGGCGCCGCCGCCGCCGTAAAGCTGTGCGCTAAGAGACACCCGTGCGCCGGTCGGCCGGCAGTAAACTGCCTGGCATGGCTGACGTACTCCCCGTCGTGTTACGGACCGCAGCTGCGGCGCTCGCGTCGGCGATCGCCGGAGTCGGTTACGCCTCGCTCGTCGAGCGCAACGCGTTCGTGCTGCGTGAGGTGACGATCCCGGTGCTGAGCCCGGGCTCGACACCGCTGCGGGTGCTGCACATCAGCGATCTGCATATGACGCCCAACCAGCGCCGTAAGCAGGCCTGGCTGCGCGAGCTGGCCAGCTGGGAACCCGACCTGGTGGTCAACACCGGCGACAACCTCGCGCACCCCAAGGCGGTGCCGGCGGTCGTGCAGGCGCTGGGTGACCTCCTGTCGCGGCCCGGCGTGTTCGTCTTCGGCAGCAACGACTACTTCGGGCCACGGCCGAAGAACCCGGCGAACTACCTGACCAACCCCGACCACCGCGTCAAAGGCGAGCCGCTGCCCTGGCAGGACCTGCGGGCGGCGTTCACCGAGCGCGGCTGGCTCGACCTCACCCACACCCGGCGCGAGTTCGAGGTGACCGGCCTGCACGTCGCGGCCGCGGGCGTCGACGACCCGCACATCGACCGCGATCGCTACGACACCATCGCCGGACCCGCCAGCCCGGCAGCCAACCTCAAGCTCGGGCTGGTGCACTCGCCCGAACCGCGGGTGCTGGACCGCTTCGCCGCCGACGGCTACCAACTCGTGATGGCCGGCCACACCCACGGCGGACAGCTCTGCCTGCCGTTCTACGGGGCCATCGTGACCAACTGCGGGTTGGATCGGTCCCGGGCCAAGGGACCGTCGCAGTGGGGCGCGAACATGCGCCTGCACGTCTCGGCGGGAATCGGCACCTCACCGTTCGCGCCGGTGCGGTTCTGCTGCCGGCCCGAGGCGACGCTGCTCACGTTGATCGCCACCCCGATGGGCGGCCGCGACGCGACCAGCAATCTGGGCCGACAGCCAACTGTGTCGTCCGTGCGTTGACGGATCGCGTCGCGCTCCGCGACCACTCCCGCGCCTGGACCGACAACGCGATCCGGTTGATCGAAGCCGACGCCCGGCGCAGCGCCGATACCCATTTACTGCGTTATCCGCTGCCGTCGGCGTGGGGTGCCGACACCGGGGTGGCGCTGTACCTCAAAGACGAGACGACCCACATCACCGGCAGCCTCAAGCACCGGCTGGCCCGGTCGTTGTTCCTCTACGCGTTGTGCAACGGCTGGATCGACGAGGGCACCACCGTGATCGAGGCCTCCTCGGGTTCCACGGCGGTCTCCGAGGCCTACTTCGCCGCCCTGCTGGGTCTGCCCTTCGTCGCGGTGATGCCGGCGGCGACCAGTGCGGCCAAGATTGCCCTGATCGAATCCCAAGGCGGCCGTTGCCATTTCGTGCAGAAATCGAGCGAGGTCTATGCCGAGGCGGCGCGCGTCGCCGCTGAGACCGGCGGCCACTACCTCGACCAGTTCACCAACGCCGAGCGGGCCACCGACTGGCGGGGCAACAACAACATCGCCGAGTCGATCTACCTGCAGATGCGCGAGGAGACCCATCCCATTCCGGCGTGGATCGTGGTCGGAGCCGGCACCGGCGGCACCAGCGCGACGATTGGGCGCTACATCCGGTACCGACGGCACGCGACGCGGTTGTGCGTCGTCGATCCGGAGAACTCCGCGTTCTTTCCGGCCTTCGCCGAGCAGCGCTACGACATCACGACGGGCGCCTCGTCGCGCATCGAGGGGATCGGCCGACCGCGGGTCGAGCCGTCGTTTCTGCCGTCGGTGGTCGACCGGATGGTCTCGGTGCCCGACGCCGCCTCGATCGCGGCCTCGCGTCACGTCAGCGCCGTCCTGGGACGCCGGGTAGGGCCCTCGACGGGCACCAATGTGTGGGGGGCGTTCGGGCTGCTCGCCGAGATGGTGTCCGCCGGCCGTGCCGGTTCGGTGGTCACCCTGCTCGCCGACAGCGGTGACCGGTACGCGGACACCTACTTCAACGACGAATGGATGGTCGCCCAAGGGCTGGATCTCGCCGCCGCCGGTCGGGCGCTGGGCGAGTTCGAACGGTCGTGCACGTGGAACTGAGGCAGCTACCTGCCGTTTGGGAAGTGGCTGGTTGGGTGCGATAGGCTGTCGAGGCTTGAAGCGGGGTGTGGCGCAGCTTGGTAGCGCGCTTCGTTCGGGACGAAGAGGCCGTGGGTTCGAATCCCGCCACCCCGACCCGATTTTCATGGGCCCTGACCAGCACATAAGCGGTCGGGGCTTTTCTTGCGTCAAGAGCCTATCGGCGCGTCCGTCCGCAGTAGATTTGCGCAGTGCCTGCACCGCCGCGTCCGAGGCATCGGCGACGGCTTCGATCAACGCGCTGATCGCGTTGCCGAACGAGGAGGGGCGCTGATATAGCTGCGGACGCGCATCGGCAGCGCGAGTGGGGTGATTGCCGAGCTAGTACTGCTTCGGATCTTTGCAGGTCTGATATTCGGTGCTGCTGAGGGCAGTGCACCAAAGTTGCTTGCCTGGAATCCGCAGACGGCTGCTGTTGCTCCACCCCGCCACTTCGATCTGAGCTCTGCCGAGGTCCAAGGCCATCTCTAGTGCCGGCACGAGGTCGGTGTCTCGCGAAACCAGTATCAGCGTGTCGGTGCTAGTTGTGAGAGCACACCGCGCGAAGTCGATCGCCAGTTTGACGTCAACTCCTTTCTCTTTCGCCTTATCAATCGGCCAATTCTGGGGATACCGAAGCGTGCGCGAATTAACTTGGACCCGCCGGTCACGTTCCCATTCCGCCTTCTGCGCCTTGTTACGGGCTGCCTGTTTAGGCTCCTTCGCGGAGCTGGGCTGCCCGCGGTAGACGTAAATGTGTTGCACCACGCCGTCGCGACCGTACAGAAGACGACGCTGCATCAGTACGTTGACGAACATGGCGGGGTGGATCAGGTAAGTATGAGCAGGCGTGCCCGGGGCTTCGGAGGCCTCGCCGCCCGACAGGTGCAGATTCTGGTAGTCGATAAAGACGTCTACCACGGGATTTGCCATCGGCTCACACCCTATTCAGATGTAAAAAGCCCCGCCAGGCCCGGAGGACGGCGGGGAGCTACATAGGCGAAAGTACGCACGGAAGGATAATGGGTCAAGCACCCTCCCACCTGCGTTTTTGCCGCCAAGAGCCCCTCTGGCGAGCCCGAAGGAGCAGGGGTACCAAAACCCCTGCGGGGATGCATTTTGACTTACCTGTGACTCATGTGGGGACCTTTAGCCGCCTTCGCCATGCGTTGACAACGCCTGGCAAACAACATCCATGTCATCTTGGACATGTGATTTGCGTCACGTTTGCCCGCATACGCACTGAAATCGGGCCACGACATCCCCGACCGGGGTGGATTCGTAGAACCCTAACCCCGGTCGGGGACCCTTCCAAGGGGATGAGCCTGCCAATCGTCAGCAGATCGTCATGAACGGCGAGACCGGCGCAGCTAATCCCTGTCAGGTTGGATCGACCGATCTGCAATGTCGCGTATCGAGCAGGGCTCGACCCATCCACGCAATCGTGGCCCGAAACGACGATCAGCGTGGGCGAGTGGATTCCGTCCACGTCCGCCCGTCGAAGTGCCGCAGCAGACTCGGGTTCTGCGGATCTGGATACCAACCCGGCGCTGCGCCGACCGTCCCACCGGCTGGCTGCGAAATCGAGGAACTGGACGTCGACGCTCTCACCATGAGGACGAATGCCAGCACGATTGCGCTAATGACGGAGCCAATAATCCCCAGCAAAATCAACACCCCACCGACCGTGTATACGATTGCTATGCCGAAGAAAAATCCGCCTAATATCGCCAACACGCCGATGAGGAAGATGCACACAAAGACGATCAATGTCGTCAGAGCAGCCGACCGCTTCGGCTTCGGACGATTCGGCGAACCATACGTCATTCCAGGAGCCCCCCTCTAACCGCACGTCAAACGACGTACCCAACCTATACACCGCCGTGCGCGACTAGGGGAATCGGCCGAGACGCTTGCCCCCAAACAAGCAAGGCCACCGACAGCAGTCACTGTCGGTGGCCTTCGCCCCTATAGCGCGTGGCGCTTAATACCAGACTTTACGTCCGGCAACGGGGCGCCCGACGGCTCCCAGAATCCACAGCACCACGCCGATGAGCAACAAGATGCCGCCGATTGTTTTCAAAATGGCAAGTGATGGGACTACGAAGCCCACTACCAGCAGGATGATTCCTAGAACAATCACGTCGCGCCCCTTCTGTTGAACGCTGTCTAATTAACTGACAAGTTGTGGAATACCCTTCTGGACGAAGTTCAATCGCGATGCCGGGCAAGAGTTTTAGCCTGAATCCCGGGGACGGAACCGCACCCTGGTGCCGTAGCGCGGCGCCAGCATGATGGAGCGCCGCACAATCCGTTCGGGACGGCTGTCCACCGCGGTGAATTCGCCTTCGCGCAGCAGCAGTTGCAGCACGGTGATCAGCTCTCGCATCGAGAACGCCGCGCCCAGACACCGTTTGACGCCGCCGCCGAACGGGACCCAGGCATACGTTTGCGGCCGGGTTCCGAGGAAGCGCTCGGGCCGGAACTCGTGCGGCTGGTCGTAGACGGCCGGGTTGCGGTTGATCGCGATGATGTGCACCACGATCCGGGTCCCCGCCGGAACCGTATAGCCGCCGATGACAACGGGTTTGGCGGCGACCCGCGCGGTCAGCGGGGCGGGCGGACGGACCCGCAGTGTTTCGTCGATCACCGCCGTCGTGAAGGCCTCGCCGCCGTTGACCGCCTCCTTGCGCACCCGCCGCAGCGCCTCGGGATGATGCAGCAGCAGATCGAAAACCCATGCCAGGGTGGTCGCGGTCGTCTCGTGACCAGCCAACATCAGCGTGATCAGGTCGTCGCGAATCTCGCTGTCCGACAGCGCTTCCCCGTCGTCTCCGCGCGCCCGGATCAGCAAGGCCAGGATGTCGTGCTGCTGCGCCAGTCCCGGGTCGGCGCGGCGGGCGGCGATCAGCGGCATGACGACGTCGTCGATCTCGCGGTTGGCCCGGGCACGCGACGGCCACACCCGCAACGTCCCGAGCCGGCGCAGCGCGTAGCGGACCGTCAATTGTTCGGAGACACCGAGGTTCAGCAACCGTTCGAAGGGCCGACCCAGCCGGCGCACTTCATCGGGGTCGTCGACGCCGAAGATCACCCGGACGATCACGTCCAGCATCAGCGCCCGCGCGGCGTGCAGCATCTCGAAGGGCCGGTCGACCGGCCAGTCCCGCATCGCCGCGCGCGTGGATGCTTCGATGACCGGCACGTAACCGGCGAGCGCGGCACCGTGCAGGGGCGGCGTCAGCAGCTTGCGTCGTCGCAGGTGCTCGGGTTCCTCTTGCACGAACATCGACCCGGACCCGTAGATGGCGGCCGCGGGCCCAACCCCCTCACCTCCGAGCAGCTCGTCGGTGGGTGCCGTGAAAACCTCCTTGACCAGCGCGGGACCGGACACGATGGCGACGTCGCCCAAGCTGAGAATGGGCATGGTCATGATTGGTCCGTAGCGGCGGATCAGCCGCAGCATGCGCCGCTCGCCACCCACCAGGTAGGCCACTGCATACGCGGCAGCGAACGCACTGCGGAATCGGCGCGGAGCGGGCAGGCCGGGCGGAGGAGGCCCCACGTCGGATGACGCTACTGCAGTTACCGTCTAACGGACTGCACGCAACGCACCGGCGAGCAGATCAAGCGCAGTCGGCGCAGATCTGGCGCCCACCGCCGGAGACCCGGAGCCGGTTGCGGTGCTGCACCAAAAAGCAGCAGGAGCAAGTGAATTCGTCGGATTGCTGCGGAATCACCACCACCGACAATTCCTCGCCGGACAGATCCGCGCCCGGTAGTTCGAAGAAGGAGTCGTTGGGGTCGTCGTCGACGACTGCCGTGGCGAGCTTGGGCATGGTTCCGAGTTCGCGCAACGCATTTTTGTCGGCGGTGTCGGCATCAGTCACGCGGCGTGCGTCGTAATCGCTGACGGTAGGCATGGCGGTCCTTCCTGCTGAGTGACCGGGCTCGGCACCTTACGTGGTCGCCCGTTGGCTCAGGCAGTACCCCGTTCAGATACGGCTCACACCCAAGGTGACCAACAAATTGCGCGTGTGCTAATAACCGTTCGGATCCGGTCTCAGAGCGCGGGCCAGCCGCCGGCGCACGGCGCGATCTCGTGCCGATTCATCAGGCGCGCGTGGGCTTCTCGACGCTGACTGTGGGATACCCAGGCCAGTCCGACCCACGGCGACGCGACGGCGAGCGCCAGCACCACGACGGCCAGCAGTTGGTGCCCGGTCGCGAGCGCCACCAACCCGACCACCAGGCCGAGCGCCCAACTGCCTGCCGCCACCAAGCCGGGCACGCTGACGGTCTGCTCGGCGGTGCCGGACGTGGCGGAGCCAGGCCCGTATGTGTCGGTGCCGATGTAGACCATCCGTACTCCCAAGAACGCGAAACAATATCTTGGCTACTATAACCCACGGATACTGTTTCCGAATTACTTAAATTTGCTGCGCGGTTGGGTCAGGGCTACCCCGCGAAACGGCGCAGCTAAACCTGGTACGGCGCCTGATCCGCGGGTACTAAGGGGGCGTGAGTAATACCGCCGTCCTGGTCATCGACATGTTCAACGACTACAGCCATCCCGACGCCGAGCAACTGGCCGACAATGTCTCCGACATCATCGATCCGTTGGTGGGCCTGATCTCGGTCGCCGACGGGCGCGACGACGTCGACCTGATCTATGTGAACGACAATCACGGCGACTTCACCGCCGACCGCCGCTCGATCGTCGCCAGCGCACTCGACGGCAAGCGGCCCGACCTGGTCAAGCCGCTGATTCCGGCCCGCGAGACGCCGGTCGTGACGAAGGTCCGCCACAGCGTCTTCTACTCCACCGCGCTCGACTATCTGCTGCACCGCCTCGAAGTCAAACGCATCGTGCTGACCGGCCAAGTGACCGAGCAGTGCATCCTGTACAGCGCGCTGGACGGTTATTTGCGCCACTACGACGTGGTGGTGCCCTCCGATGCGGTCGCCCACATAGACTCCGAACTCGGCTCCGCGGCGCTGAAGATGATGGAACGCAACATGAGTGCCGAACTGCTGCCC
Source organism: Mycobacterium sp. NGS22 (assembly GCF_059813095.1). NCBI lineage: Bacteria > Bacillati > Actinomycetota > Actinomycetes > Mycobacteriales > Mycobacteriaceae > Mycobacterium > Mycobacterium sp. NGS22. Next base: position 186,171 of record NZ_JCALDY010000006.1, on the reverse strand, counting down.
GCCGCCCGCTGCCTGCCGTAACACCTTTGAGGGAAGGCTCTTCCGTGACCGAACACAAGCCGCAGAACTCCGACTCTGAGGCCGAACCCGACGACCACGTCGCCGAATCACGCGCCGGTCGCGACGACGACGGCGACTACGTGGGACGTACCGGCACCGACGACGACTTCGACGCCGGCGAAACGGGCGCGGAAGCCCGCAGCAACGACGGGTGACTTAGCGGTACAACTCGATGACTTAGCGGTACAACTCGACGACCAGCGGCCGGTGGTCGGAGATGGGCATTTGCTCCGCGGCCGCGGCACGCCCCCGCAGACTGGGGTCGTCGGTCAGGATGTGATCGATCTGGCGGGTGGGTTCGGGCGCGGGAAACGTCGCCGCCGCCGCCAGTGGCCGCATGCCCGTCCAGCGCTGCGCCGCGGCGGGCGCGAGGTTGAGATCGCCGAGCAGCAGCCGGGGACCGGGTAGGCCGCGCAGGTCACGAACCAGCCGGCGCAACTGCCGCCGGTTCCAGCCCGGCACGAAGGACAGATGGGTATTGGCCACGGTCAGCGGTCCCAGCGGAGTCTCCAGTCGTGCGATCACCGCCGCCCGCGGCTCCTCGTCGACCACCACCACCTGGTTGGGGCCTGGCAGATACATCGGGAAGCGCATCGGGATCCGCGACATTCGCACCACCTGCCAACTCGACGCCGGAAACCGGGACAGCAGCGCGATGCCGTAGGCGGCGGTCCCGGGTTGTTCCTGACCGGTGGCGGCGATCCAGGTCGCGCCGGGGGTGCCGGAGATGGCCGCGACGAACCGCTGCTCCACGGCGCCCATCGCTTCGGCCGCGGCGGCGGTCAGGTCGGCTCGTCCGGACCGGGGCTGGTCGACGTCGACTTCCTGCAGTGCGAGCACGTCGGGATTCAGCCGCCGCACGCAGTCGCGCAACCGCTGCGGGTCGACACCGTCGCCCACAGTGCGGCCGTGCAGGATGTTGAAGGTCGCCACCCGCATGGCTAAGCCTGCGTTCCGGGCACGTCTGCGATCAACGGGCGGGCCGCCCGGCCACCCGGCCCAACTCGGCGAGATCGCGCTCGGCGTGGCTCTGCCGGATGTAGATGCTCAGGTCCGCGACCCGCTGGGCGTGCCGTCCGTCCTCACACAGCGGACCCGGCCCCAGGGCACGCCCGGTGCGGGTGATCGCCTCGTCCACCGCGTGTTCGGCGACCGCGCGGACGCGGCGGGCCAGCAGCTGCGCCGCACCATCCCGGTCGAACGGGTCGGCATCGATCTGAGCGGCCGCCGTCGCCAGCATCGCATCCCCCGCGGCGAGCGCGGCGTCGACGGCACCCAGATGCGCCAGCGCGTAGGCGTCGGCCGACCCGCTGCGGGCGCACCGGTACAGCGGCTCGGCGACCCGGCGGGCGCCGCCGAGCCAACAGGCGGCGACCCCGATTGCGCCGTGCCAGAAGCCCGGGCGCGTCGAGTACTCGTCCGGCCCGCCCACCAGGATCGCGTGCACATTGCTGAACTGCACGGAGCGCGTGTCGCTGCCGGCCATGCCGGGATTCCACCAGGTGCTGGGCAGCGGTTTCACGCCGGCATCGGTGAGGGTCACCGCGAACAGACCCCGTCCGCCCTCTTCCAGCACCGCGGTCACGAGTGCTTTCGTGCAGAAGCCCGCGCCCGAGCACCACACCTTGATGCCGTTGAGCACGTACTCGTCCCCGGCGATGTTGGTCGCGGTCAGGACGGCGTCGGCGGATTCGGAGGCCCAAACTCCCCACAACTGGCGCGGTTCCGGCGGTTTGCCGCCCAATTCGTGCAGGATCGCGACGGCGTCGACATGCGCTTCGGCGATGCGTGCCGCGGCGATGTCGTCCTCGGCCAGTTGCGCCAGCCGCTGCCAGCGCTCGCTGGTGTATCCCGAAGCGGGCAACGGCAATTCGAGTCGCCCCGATTCCAACCAGTGCGCAACCAGACCCGCCGTCATGAGCGGTCCCCGGCGACTGACATGGCTTGCTAGTTCCCGTTTGCATTCCCCTTAAACGGCCCTGGTCAGGTTGTTACCGCGGCACATCGGGTATGTCTTTCCGCGCTATGACCCACCAGTTGCGTGAAGCTCTGCGCGCCGCCGCTTCGGCGCTGAAAGAATACGGCCCGCCGTTTGCCTTGGCGGGCGGCTACGCGTTGTGGGCTTACGGTGCACCCGAACCCGTCCACGACGTCGATTTCGTGGTCGCCGAGTGCGACGTGCCCGGGGCGGTCGCCACGCTCGAAAAGGCCGGCTTCGTCATCGAACGTCCGCCCGAGGACTGGTTGTTCAAGGTGCGCCTGGGCGACGCGCTGGTCGACGTGCTGCACCGCGTCAACGGTGTCCGGGTGGAGCCCGAGGACATGGAGCTTGCGGAAGACCGTGTGGTGTTGGCGGTTTCGATGCCGGTTCTGCCTCCGACCGTGGTGTTCATCCAGCGCTTACGCGCCCTGACCGAGCACTACTGCGATTTCGCCAGGCTGATCCCGGCCGCGCGAGCGATCCGGGAAAAGCTGGACTGGGACCGCATCGAGGCCGAGACTTCCGACAACGATTTCGCGGTCGCGTTCCTGGTGCTGGCCGATCGACTCGGCCTCCGAAACTGAGGCGAAGCGCGTAAAACTCGTCGCGCTGGGTATCTTCTCGAACTATGGAATCTCATCCTGACCGGGACGAAGACCTGGCGAAGGTGGTCGACGACCTCGAGGAGAATGTCACCGACGAAGCCGACGGCGTACCCGAGGAGGAACAGACTCCCAGTGCGGGCACCGAACAGGAGCCGCCCGATTGAGAGGTCAGTGGTTACGCAGCTTGGCGATCAGTTTGTCTTTGGTCAGGCTCGAATAGCCTGACAGGCCAAGCTCTTTGGCGCGCTTCTTCAGGTCCGTGACGGTCCAGTCGTCGTAGGACCCGGACTTGCCGCCCTTGCGTCCGACCTTGGATTTGCCCTGGCCGGCAGCCGCATTGGAGATCCGGGCCGCCTTCTCCTTGGAATCGCCCTTCTTGCGTAGGTCCTTGTACAGCTTCTCGTTTTTGATCGACGAGTTCGGCACCGTCGCCACCTCCTGTGCGTTGCCGCGAAACCGCTGGCAGAGTGCCCGCATTGGGCAACCTCAAAACGGCCTGCCCGAAGACTGCCCCGACTTGTTTGGGGCAGTGCTGACCGGGAACACAGGGCGCGACGGACCAACAAGGGTTCGGCACATTACCCGAAGGACTAAAGATGAGTGACGAGAACAGCGGTCCCCAAGAAGGCATCAAGGGTGTCGTTGAAGGCGCCAAGGGCAAGGCCAAGGAGGCCGTCGGTGCGGTGACCGGCAGCGACGATCTGAAGAACGAGGGCGAAGCCCAACAGGACAAGGCCGACGCGCAACGCGATGCCGCCAAGAAAGAGGCCGAAGCCGAATCCGCCCGGGGCGGCGCGGAGGCAGCCGAGGAACGGCAGAAGTCCAACCAGTAGTCCACCAGCAGTCCACCCGAATTCCGGTGTGCTCGCCACCTGCTGAGCTTTCCGCCGGCGATACGGTTTCCCACGCTGGAACAGGACATTGGAAGTGGTGATGCAGGCAGGCAAGGGGCGAGGCGACCTCCGCGGCGTGGTGGCGATCGGCGCGTCCGCGGGGGGTGTTGAGGCGCTCTCGCAGCTGGCCGCGGGACTCTCACCCGACCTCCCCTACGCCTACCTGGTCACCTTGCACCTGCCCGCATTCGCACCCAGCATGTTGGCGCGCATCGTCGACCGGCACGGTCCGGTGCGCGCCGTCAACGCGCAGCACGGCGCAGAGTTGCAACCGGGACTCATCTACGTCGCCGTCCCGGATCACCATCTGTTGGTCGCAGACCATCGGGTAGTGCTTTCGCAGGGGCCGACCGAGAACGGGCACCGGCCGGCTATCAACGCGCTGTTCCGTTCCGTCGCACTGGATTTCGGGCCGCGCGCCATCGGGATCCTACTCTCGGGCGTGTTGGAGGACGGCGTGCTCGGGCTGGGAGCGATCCGATCCCGGGGCGGCTACACGATCGGTCAGGACCCCGAGGACGCGTTGTTTCCCGCAATGCCGCTCAATGCTTACAACGCCGGCGTTCTGGACCGCCAAGCGGCTGCCGGGAATATCGGAGCCGTGTTGAAAGAATTGGCTCAGCGCGAGATCGAGGAGTGCGACATGGAGCGCGACGTCGCGATGGAGATGGAAAACCGCATAGCCATGGCATCCCGTTTCGCCACCGACTTCGACACCCAGGAACTCGGCCCGCCCTCGGGATTCACCTGCCCGGACTGCAACGGATCGCTGATAGCGGTGGGCGAAGGCAACTTTCGCTGCCACGTCGGTCATGCGTGGACGCCCGACTCGCTGCTCGCCTCCCACGACGACGAAGTGGAAAATGCGCTTTGGATCGCGTTGCGCAGCCTGCAGGAGAAGGCGAAGCTGTCCAGGCAATTGGCCAGCAGGGCCGGGCAAGGTCCGCTGTTCGGTCGGTACAGCGCCGTCGCGCAGGAAGCCGAGCGGGCCCTCGCGGTGCTCAGCGAGCGACTGGCCGAAGGGGTTCCCCGTCCCGGAGAGCAAGGTGCCTGACTCGAGCACAGCGATCCGCGTCGATGTCGCAGGCCATCACGACGCGTCGATATTGGTCGCCGCGGGGGTGCTGGACAGCTCCACTTATCGCGACCTTCGCGACACCGTGATCAAGACCGCGCTCGAGGAGCCTCGCGCGGTGATCGTGGACGTGAACCGGCTGAGTGTCCCGTCGCCGTCGGCCTGGTCGGTGTTCACCAGCGCCCGTTGGCACGTGAGTGTCTGGCCGGATGTCCCAGTTCTCCTGGTGTGCAGCGATATACACAACAGGCGAGAGATAATTGCCAGTGGTGTAACGCGGTACGTTCCGCTGTTCCGTACCCGTAAGACGGCCCTGGCAGCAGCCGACGAATCGGCCGTCACCGGCCGCCGTCGTGCGCGCACGCAACTTCCCGCTGACCTGGTCAGTCTGCGACTGTGCCGGGTCAGGGTCCGCGAATGGTTGACCACCTGGTCAGAGAGCCCCCTCGTTCCCGTCGCCAGCACGGTCGCCACGGTGTTCGTCGACAACGTCCTCCGGCATACCGAATCGGCTCCCGTGTTGATCGTGGAGAAACTCAAGGACATCGTCACCGTCGCCGTGCAGGATTGCAGCGACCAGCCCGCGGTCCGACACGAAGACGGCCGCTGGGGTACCGAAATCGTTTCCGGGCTGGCGATCGTCTCCGCTCTGTCACGGGTATGGGGCAGCACCCCGACGTCCTCGGGCAAGACGGTATGGGCCGTGATCGGCTCCGAAAATGAGCTCTGACGTTCGCGAGTAATGTCAGGTACTCCGGCAATCTCGGCGAACGGCAACTCGATGAACGGCACCTCCGACGAGGCTTTCGAAGCCTTGTTGCGTTACATGCGGGATTCCCGCGGGTTCGATTTCACCGGTTACAAACGCACGTCGCTGATGCGCCGGGTGCGTCACAGGATGGATCACGCCGGATACGCCACCTATGAGGAATACCTCGACGTCCTGCAGGCCAGCTCGGACGAATTCGCGGCGTTGTTCAACACCATCCTGATCAACGTCACCGCCTTCTTCCGTGACCCCGAAGCATGGGAGTTCGTCAGCAGCGACGTCATTCCCCGGCTGCTGGCCGAGCGCGGTCCCGACGATCCCATCCGGGTGTGGAGCGCGGGAAGCGCGTCCGGGCAGGAGGCCTACACGCTGGCAATGCTGTTGTCGGAGGCGATGGGAGCAGACGCCTTCCGGCAACGTGTGAAGATCTACGCCACCGACATCGACGAGGAGGCACTCGCCGAAGCGCGTGCCGCGTCCTACGACGCCCGGGCGGTCGAGTCGGTGCCGCAACAGCTGCTGGGGCGCTACTTCGAACAAGTCAACGGGCGCTACCTGTTTCACAAGGACCTGCGCCGCGCGGTCATCTTCGGTCGCAACGACCTGGTCAAGGATGCGCCGATCTCCCGGGTGGACCTGCTGGTGTGCCGTAACACCCTGATGTATCTGAACGCCGAAACCCAGCGAAACGTGTTAGGCCGCTTGAATTTCGCGTTGGCCCCGCAGGGGACACTGTTCCTCGGGCATGCCGAGATGTTGTTGAGCCACGGTGACAAGTTCGTCCCGCTGAACTTGAAGAACCGGATTTTCCGAAAGTTGCGCGGGTCCCGCGACGGTGTCGAGCGTTACGACCCGGCGACAGCTTTCTACGATCGGCACGGCGAATCGGTGGGCCTGATGACGGTGCGCGACTTGGCATTTCGTGTCAGTCCGGTGGCGCAGATCGTCGTCACCGGCGAAGACACCGTCGCGATGATCAACCAGCAGGCGGAGACCATCTTCGGACTCTCCGCCCGCGACATCGGCCGGTTGTTGCGTGACCTCGAAGTGTCCTACCGACCGGTCGAGTTGCGGGCGTACCTCGAGCAGGCCAAGGTGGAGCGGCGCTCGGCGCGCATCCAGGACGTCAAATGGCAACGGCCCGGCGCGGACACGGTGTGGTTCGAGATCCACGTCAATCCGTTGATCGACGCCGAGAACGGCCTGTTGGGCGTGTCGATCGTGTTCTTCGACGTCACCGCCACGCGAGCGCTGCTCGACAAGGTGGTACAGACGAACCGGCAACTCGAGGCGGCCTACGAGGAGTTGCAGTCGACCAACGAAGAACTCGAGACCACCAACGAGGAACTGCAGTCCACCGTCGAGGAACTGGAAACCACCAACGAAGAACTGCAGTCCACCAACGAAGAACTCGAGACGATGAACGAGGAACTGCAGTCGACCAACGACGAACTGCACACCATCAACGACACGCTGCGAGAACGCGGCGTCGAACTGGACGACGCGAAGAACTTCCTCGATTCACTGATCAACTCCGTCCAGCTGGGCATGGTCGTGGTGGACCGTGAAATGCGGGTGGTGGTGTGGAACCACGGTTGCGAGGAACTGTGGGGGTTGCGCGCCGACGAGACCACCGGCGCGCAACTGCTTTCGCTGGACATCGGTCTGCCGATGGACAGCGTGCGACCCCTGATCGGCAACGCTTTCGCCGACACGGAGACTGCCGGTGAGGCCGTGGTGGATGCGGTCAATCGACGCGGACGGCCAGCCCAGGTGCGCCTGACGTGCACCTCGTTCCGCACCCGTGAAGGAACCGTCGGCGGCGCGCTGCTGCTGATGGGGGTGGTCGGCTAGCTCGAGGCCGGCGAATCGCTGTCCGAAAAGCGAACTGCTCGGCCAGTGCCGTTTGACTCCTGTAGAAGCCCGGGTAGCCCAACTTCGCATGGGGGTCAAAAGGAGCACCGAAATGAAGTCACTGTGAAAGTAGCGATCGTCCGCGGCGACGACGCGTACTCCGAGCATGGCGGGTACGGGATCGCCGACGACGACGGTCAACTCTGCGCTGCACTGGCGCGCCAGGGATTGACCGTGACGGCCTGCCGGCGCCGACGCGACGAAGACTCGCCGGTCGAGCCGGGTTATCGGCAGGAGTCCGCCGGCATCGGCCCTGCCACTACGGTGTCACCGGCCGAGGTATTGCCGTTCGTGGGTGAATGGGCCGCCGAACTGGGCCGGCAGTGGGCGGCGGACCCGCCCGACATGGTGCACGCGTACGGCTGGCTGGGCGGCTTGGCGGCCCAATTGGCCGCGCGCCGGGGTGGACTGCCCGTCGTGCAGAGTTTCCACGGCATAGCAGCCGGGACCGCCGACGTCGAGAAGTCTCGGCTGCTACCGCTGCTGGTCCGTGGCGCGACCTGGGTGACCGGGGGCAGCACCGACGAGATCGCCGCGCTGGCCCGGTTGCGCCGCCGTCGCGCGCAAGTGTCGGTCCTGTCGACCGGAATCGACGTCACGCGCTACGTGCCCACCGGTCCCCCGGACACCAACTCCGGCTCGTTCCGTATCCTGCAATTGGCGCCGAATCTGTTGCGGCACAATGGTTTCGAGCTGACTATCCGGGCGCTGCCCAGGCTGTCCGGCACGGAACTGGTGATCGCCCAGACGACGTCCTCGGACGACGGCAAACCGGCACTGCAGCAGCTCGCCGCCGAACTCGGGGTCAGCGACCGGGTCCGCTTCGTCGACGCCGTCGACCAAGAGGCGATTTCGTCGTTGCTGCAATCCGCTGACGTGCTCACCTGCACGCCGTGGCACGCACCACGGGCCACGGCGGCGTTGCAGGCGATGGCCAGCGGAGTGGTCGTGGTGGGCGTACCGGTCGGCGCCCTGGTCGACACCGTGATCAACGGCGTCACCGGGGTGTTGGTGTCGCCGACCAGTCCGCATGAGTTGGCTTCGGCGCTGAAAACGCTGCAGCATCACACTTTCCAGCGGGTGAGTATGGGTTCGGCAGGCCGGTCCCGAGTGATGTCGCGGTTCAGCTGGGACCGGATCGCGATGGACGCAGTGAGCATCTATCACCAGACCCTGTCCCAGCAACGGGTTACTGCCGGCCGCGGTCACGTCAACGCCACGGCGTAGGTAAAAGCAGCGTGTTACCCGCCGCGACCGGGAACGGCAGCGACACCGCCGCAATCCGATACGGACAGTTCCGCACTGGCGATTCCGGGTCGGCGCACCGCTTCTTTGCCAACGCCTACAAGCCGGGCTGGCAGCTCAGCAGTCTGGGCAAGGAGTCGGTCGTCACCCACCGGCGCTTCGAGACAGACTGGATCACCGTCGACGAGTTGCTGATCGAGGGGCGGGTGGGCTGCGAGATCAATCCGGCCGAATCGGTCGTGGTGATCCAGCCGCGGGCAGGTTCTCTCACCGTCGCCGGCGACCCTGGGACGAACATCGCGACGGCGGTGCTGGCCGCGGACGGATTGCCATGCGTGCTGCAGGCCAACACCGCGCGGTTCCATGTGGTGAGCATGGATCTGCAGTTGGTGAGTTACGTCGCCGTCGAGAATGGCGGTCCGCTACCGCACCGGCTTCAGTTCCTGGATTGCCGCCCGCACACCGACGCGGTCACCCAGACGTGGAGTCAGGCGCTGGACTATGTGATCGCCAGCTTCGGATGCGCGGAAACGGCGCATCAGCCGTTGCTCGTCGCCGCGGCCGCCCGCCTGCTGGGAGCGGCGCTGCTCGAGTGCTTTCCGTCCAACCTGCACGCCGACCGTGAGTTGCTGAGCAACCCGTCGCTGCCGCCCAGCCTGAAGGGCGCGGTTTCCTTCATCCACCGCCACTGCGGTGACGGGATCGGCGTCAACGACGTCGCGGACGCGCTTCGGATGACACCGCGCGCGGTGCAATATCTGTTCCGGCACCACCTGGATACGACGCCTACCGAGTATTTGCGCCGCGTTCGGTTGCAGCGCGCTCATCAGGATCTCAGCAGCAGCGACCGGGCCAGCACCACCGTCGCCGAGGTCGCACAACGCTGGGGTTTCTGTCACACGGGTCGGTTCGCCGCGCTCTACCGCGGCACCTACGGACAGAGCCCGCACACCACGCTGCACCAGTGACCGCTCTCAGAGCATGGTGCGCGGGGCTCGCAGCACCTGATCGACCCGGTAGGCCGCGTCGTCTTCGTCGTCCTGGGCGGTGATTTCGGAGACCACCCGCTCGGCGATGTTGCGCAGCTTCACATTGGATTCCTGCGACAGCTTCACCAGCAAATCGAATGCGGACTCGGAGTCGACGCCGTACCGCAGCATCAGGATTCCCATCGCCTGATTGATCACCGCGCGTCGAGAATCCACGGCCAGCAACGCCTCGCTCAGATGTTTCTGCAGGTCAGCGTCGAACTGATCGGTGATGTCGATGTAGAAGCCGCCGATGCCGAGCAGCCGGCCGTCGGGTCCGGAGAACCGGTCGCCGACCACCACGACGACGTGCGTCTCACCCCGGGTGTCGATGATGCGGTGGCGGCTGCTGAACGCGGCACCGTGCCTGCGCACCTGCTCGATGAGTTCGGGCACGGTGGGTTTGTCGTCGGGATGCCTGTGCTTGAGCAGCAATTGGTTGGTCGGAGTGACGGTGCCCGGTTCGTAGCCGTGCATTCGGGCGACCTCTTCAGACCATTCCCAGCGATCTTCACGGGTCAGGTAACGGAATCTCCCGACCATGGGCCACCTGCGGCCCTTCTTTCGCCGCGAATCTGCGCACACCAGCCCAACTATATTTCGGCTGGCCCGTCCGCCTGTACCAAAGCGGCATCATGACTTCGCAATCTTGCTGGGAGCTCAGGCGGTCTTGGCCAGCACCGCCGTCGGGGATCGGCTTTCGCTCCTGCTCACTTTGCGGATCAGTGAGCGGGTGGCCTTCTCCACCATCTGTTGTGCGTCGCTTCGGCGCCGCGTCCGGGCCGCGCGCTCCGTCGCGGAGACGATGGTCAGACCCTGGCGGTAGCCGCTGACCACCCGCGGATCGACATAGGAGCTCCGCGCCACCGCCGGTGTGTTGCCCAACTCTTCGGAAACCTCCCGCATGACCGCTGCTTCGATCTTCTTGGCCTGCCGCTCCGACACGGCGGGGTCGGCACCGGCGAACGCCGCCGCGGCCAGCACCGTGCCATGCCAGGTCCGCAGGTCCTTGACCGAGTAGTCGGCTCCGACCAGTTCCTTGAACCGTGCGTTGAGGTCGTCGGCCTTGACCTCTGTCCAGCCGGAAGCGTTGCGGCACATCAAGAATCGCCCCGAGCAGTCGGTTCTGCGCAGCATGGCGCGCACCGCCCGGACGACTTCGGCGTCCTCGATTTCGTATTGGCGTTGCACCCCGCTCTTGGCGGGGTAGTCGAACGCCACCGCGTCTCGGCGCACGGTCACGTGCTCACAGAGCAGGGTGGCCAGCCCGTAGGACTCGTTTTCCTCGGCGTATTGTTCGCCGCCGGCACGGAAGTACCCCAGGTCGAGCAGGTGCAGTCCCAGCGCGAGTACCCGCTCCCGGTTCAGGCCGCGGGTGTCGAGGTCGCGCGCGATCTGCTCGCGCCAGGCCGGCAGCTTCGTCGACATTTCCAGCACCCGGTCGAACTTCTCTTCGGCGCGTTCCTGCTGCCAGTTCTGGTGGTAGAGATACTGACGCCGTCCGGCGGCGTCGGTGCCCACCGCCTGGATGTGCCCGTTGGGATACGGAGCGATCCACACCTTCTTCCAGGCCGGCGGGATGACCAGGTCCTTGATCCGCTGCACCGTGGTCTCGTCGGCCAGCAAGTCCCCGTCCGCGCCGTAATAGGCGAAACCCTTGCCGCGACGCTTACGCGTGATACCGGGCTTGCTCAGCACACTGCGGCGCAGCCGCATGTCAGTCCTCCGCTGTCCCCGACTTCGATCTCCGGTCGGCTGCAGCCTGAATTGCCCGTGCGGCCAGCCCTTACACCTGCGTGCAATGCCGAACGACCCGCCACGGCGTCGTGGCGGGTCGTTCGTTTGTCGACTCAGGGATCAGCCGGCCATGAACTCGTGGTAGGCCGACTCCAGATGCCCCGGCAACGCGCTCACGTTGCACTGCCGCTCGGTTTCGCCGATCGGCGCCAGGATCCCGCGCAGGTCGTAGTACTCGTTGGGGTGCGCGGTGAAGTAGCCCCGGATGTTCGACGCTGCGACACCACGGTCCTGGCCATAGGCGGCCATGACCACCTGATTGGCACCCGGGTGGCTGGAAAGGTACTGCTGCGCCGCGCCGGTGACCGACGAGACGGTGGCATTGACACCTTCCGGACTGCAGTCAGGTGCGGCCGCCGCCGACGGCGCGCCGACGAGGCCGACGACAACTCCCCCGAGCAGACAACCGGCGCTGATACCGGCAACCCGCCGAGGCGCGACGATACTGCTGAATTTCATGTTGCTGTGTTCCTCCGAATTCGCGAACCTTCGCTGGGGCGCCCGAGGCCCCGAAATCCAAAGTAGCGAAACCGAAATCGGTGACCCGGGCATGTTCGCCGACGACGAACGCGGCAATCGGGGGATGCGCCGGTAAAGGTGTGATCCGTGCAACTCGAGTCAACTATTTAGCTAAGCAAACATACAACTCGGCTGAGAAACGATGAGAACTCTCAGAAACGGCCGCGTCTTCTTAAGAGATCGTGACCTGAATTCGTGACACAACCGTTATCTCAGGTGGCCCGAATCCGATAGCTACCGGTTGAGCTTGCCGTCCCGCGCGCCGGTCAAGGCGTCGTCGAGGGTGGGGTACAGCGGGAACGTCTTGTCCAGGCCGGTCAGGTGGATCGGCCGTCTGGTCGCCGGGCCGTGGGCCACCACGCCGAACTCTGCGGCGTCGCCGAGTTTCTCGTAGGTCGAGGCCAGGATCTTCAAGCCCACCGAACCCAGGAAGTCGACTGAGGAAAGGTCGATGACCAGCGCTGCCGGACCGTCGGCGACCACGCCGCCGATTGCTTCCTCCAGGGCCGGCGCAGTAACCAAGTCGATTTCGCCGCCGATGCTGAGCACGACTACCCCGTCGTGGTCGGAGACCGTGGCAGTGATCGAATCAGGAGCTGACAATGGCGATCCTTTGTCCGGGCCTTCGGTGTGGTGCCAGCCTAACCCCCTGCGCTTACCGCGAGAAGATGAAGACCTCAACACGCTCTACCTGACCCCCCAAGCTAGTCTCCCCATAGCACCCGCGCTCGGCTGGCCTTGGAGGGACAGATGTCCGATTTGTCGACAGATTCCACCGGCAACGCCACCGGGAGCGTCTCGAGTGAAGGTTTGCTGCCGCAGCTGGTACAGCATCTGCGGCGAAACCGGACCGCGCTGCGCGAGGAATGGGCGCGCCGGATCACCGAGGCCGAGCTGCTGACCGCGATGACGCCGGAGGAGATCTTCTCCGAGGCGACCGCCGTTTACGACAACTACGTCGAGGTGCTCGAGACCGGTAGCGTCGAAGCGCTGCAGGATTACGCGCGCGACCTCTCCGAGCGCATCATTCCGCGAGGGGTGGAGACCGACGAGGTGCTCGGCATCGTGCTGCTGCTGCGCGACGTGCTGGCGCGCTCGCTGTTCGAGAAGTACCAGGCCGAGTTCGACATGCTGAACCGGGTGCTGGACGCCTACGAACCGGCGGCCAACCGCATTGCCAACACGGTGGGCGTCAGCTTCGTCCAAGAGCGCGAGCGCATCATCCGCCAGCAGCAGGAAGCGATCCGGGAGCTGTCCACGCCGGTGCTGCAGGTGCGTGAGCAGCTGCTGATTCTGCCGATCATCGGTGTGCTGGACAGTCAACGCGCCCGGCAGGTCACCGAGCAGCTGTTGCGGGCCATCCGCGCCAACCGCGCCAAGGTCGTCGTGATCGACATCACCGGTGTCCCCACCATCGACTCGACCGTGGCCAACCACCTGGTGCAGACGGTCGACGCGTCCGGCCTGATGGGCGCCAGCGTCATCATCACCGGGCTGTCGTCGGAGATCGCCCTGACGCTGGTGACGATCGGCTTGGACCTGTCCAAGATGAACGCGGTCGGCGACCTGCAGGGCGGTATCGAGGAAGCCGAGCGGCTGCTCGGCTACGAAGTGACCCGCACCGGCGACTGAGGCCGAGCGCTACTAGGACCAAGACCAACCCATGCCAGTACCGATTCTGAAACAGGGCGCGATCCTGATCGCGACCGTTCAGGCCGCCCTGACCGACTCCGATACCGAGCGCCTGCGCGAAGACCTGATGGAGCGGGTCAGCCGCTTCCGCGCCCAGGGGATCGTCGTCGACGTCACCGCCATCGACGTGATGGACTCGTTCGCGGCACGCTCGCTGCGGACGATCGCCCACATGACCCGGTTGCGTGGAGCCACCACCGTGATCGTGGGCCTGCAGCCCGAGGTCGCCTTCGCCATGGTGCAGCTTGGGCTGGCCTTCGACGATATGAGCACCGCGCTCGACCTCGAAGAGGGCATTGCGCTGCTGCATAGGCAGTTGGGTCTGCACAGATCAACGATCGGGCGCGACGGTGGCGGGTGAGACCGTGGTCGCCATTAACACATCCGACGACATCGTCGCCGCCCGCAAAGCCGGTCACCAGCTCGCCATCGACCTCGGATTCTCGCTGACCGACGTCACCATGATCGCCACCGCGATCTCCGAGATCGCCCGCAACATCACCAGCTACGCCGGTCGCGGCGAGGTCCGGGTCGGTGTCGACGACCGCGAGGGCCGCCGGGCGCTGGTGGTTCGCGCCGAGGACGACGGGCCCGGTATCGCCGACATCGACCGAGCCATGGAGGACGGCTACACCACCGGACGCGGCCTGGGGATGGGCCTGCCGGGTGCCCGGCGGTTGATGGATCGGTTGATTGTGGAGTCCGCGCTGGGCCGCGGCACGGTCATCGAGATGTGGAAATGGGTTCCCGCTCGTGCGTGAGAACGGCCGGCTCGGGCCGATCGAGTGGGCGACGGCGAGTCGCTCACGTCCGGGCGAACAACTGTGCGGCGACCAGGCCCTGGCCGTCGACATCGACGGTGACCATGCCTTGTTCGGGGTGTTGGACGGCCTGGGTCACGGCCCCGACGCCGCAAGTGCCGCACTGGCCGCCGTCGACGCGCTGCAGGGCGCGCGGGGCGAACGCCTCGAGGTTCTGGTCCAGCTCTGCCACCGGGTGCTGAGCGGAAGCCGCGGCGTCGCGATGACCCTGGCCCGGATCGACTTCCAGACCGGCAAACTGAGCTGGACGGGGATCGGCAACGTCGTCGCCAACCTGGTCGCCAAAAGCGCCAGCGGCATCCAGATCCGTTGCAGCGCACGCCTGACCGGCGGCATCGTCGGCTACCGGATACCGGAAACCCGGCCCGCGCAAGTGGTTTCGATCCGCACCGGGGATCTGCTGGTGATCAGCAGTGACGGTATCGCCAAAGATCACCTGGACTACATCGACTTCGCCGCCTCGGCCAAGGACATCGCCGAGCAGATCCTGACCAAGCACGCCAAGGAATCCGACGACGCGATGGTGCTCGCCGCCCGCCACCGGGGCATGCTGTCATGAGCTCGCCGAACGACTTCCAATCCCAATACCTGGCCGCGCTGCGCCGCTACGTCGACGCGCGAGACGAGGACGTCCTGGCCGTGGGGCACGAACTCGGCCGCCGGGCACTGCAGGAACAGATCAGCATGCTCGACATCATCGAGAACACGTTCTGGCTGCTCGACGAACTGCCCGGGGACGCGACCGCCGACCGGGCGCCTGCCCTGGAATTCCTGCTGCAGACGCTGGCTCCGCTGGATGTCGCAACTCGCGGGTTCCTGGACGGCACCAGGAAATACGCGCAGGAGCGGGCCCGCGCGCAGGACCTGGCCGACCGCGACAAGTTTCGTACCGCGCTGGTCAACTCGCTGCAGGAGGGCTTCTTCGTCGCCGACCAGGACGGTGCGGTGATCGAGGTCAACAACGCCTTCGCCGAGATCCTCGGCTACGGCGCCGAGGGTCTGCCGTATCGGTGGCCGCAGCCCTGGCTGGTCGACAAGCAGGGCACCTACGAGGAGCAACAGCGGGTCCGCCGGGAAGGCAGCGCCGACTACGAGATTCCCGTCCGCCATTCCGACGGTCATCTGGCTTGGATCGCGGTCAGCATCAATGCCGTTCGCGGTCCCGTCGGCGAAGGTGACGTCTATGTGGGCACCGTCCGCGACGTCACCGCCGAGCGGGCCTTCGCGGCGCGGGAAGGTGCGGTGCTGCGGCTGGCCACATCGGTGGCGGTGGCCAAGAGCGTGGCCGAGGTATTGGCGATCACCCTTCACGAGTGCCGTACGGCGGTCGACGTGCAGCGTGTGGTGGCGGTGATGTGGCCGTCCGGAGATGGCGAGCCAACCGTGCAGGTGGCCGGCGAGCCCACCGAAAACAGCTGGCGCACAATGGATCCGACGCTTCGCCGCACGTTCACCGACGCCCGTCACCAGCTGCCGCTGACCGCGAAGACGGTCGAGTGGCCGGACGCGCCGGGCAAGGCCCGCGGACTGGTGGTGATGCTCTCCGGCACCGGCGACGTCGCGCTGTGGCTGGAGCTGCGGACCCCACGCTGGGTCAGCGCCGAGGATCGGCTGCTGGTGACCGTGTTGATCGGTCATCTCAGCCTGGCCATCCAGCATGTCCGCCAGTTCGAGAACGCCCGCGAAACGTCGCTGACCCTGCAGCGCGCCATGTTGCCGCCGATGCAGCCGCCACCGGGGTTCGCGGTGCGGTACGAACCCGCCGTCGAACCGCTGGAGATCAGCGGCGACTGGTACGACGTCATCCCGATCGACGACCGCCGCATCGGGATCGTCGTGGGCGACTGCGTGGGCCGCGGTTTGCCGGCCGCCGCGATCATGGGCCAACTGCGCAGTTCTTCGCGGGCCCTGCTGATCACCGGCGCCAGACCGGCCGTGCTGCTCGAACAACTCGACGCGGCCGCGTCGATGATCCCGGATGCCTACTGCACGACGGTTTTCCTGGCGATTCTGGACACCGAATCCGGTGTGCTGGAGTACAGCAACGCCGGCCACATGCCCGCCGTCCTGGTCAACACCCAGCCCGATTCGGTGCCGAAGATGCTGACCGACGCCCGGTCGGTGCCATTGGCGGTGCGCCGCAACACTACTCGCCCGCAGGCCGCCGAGGTGCTGCCGCCGGGCTCGACATTGATGCTGTTCACCGACGGCTTGGTCGAACGCCGGCACGAGTCGATCGACGAGGGACTGGGGCGGGTCGCCGACGTGCTGACCGAATCGGCGCATCTGCCGATCGGCGTGGTCGCCGACACCGTGCTGGAAAGGCTTGCCCCGCAAGCGGGTTACGACGACGACGTCGCGATGGTGGTGTACCGCCACCAGTTGGCCCCGCTGCACGTCGAATCCGAAGCCACCCCGGACAAACTGGCCCCGCTGCGGCGGCAGCTGACTTCCTGGCTGCGGGCCGCGCAGGTCCCGGCGGACCTGGCCACCGACATCGTGCTGGTGGTGAGCGAGGGATGCACCAACTGCGTTGAGCACGCCTACGCCGGACAACAGGCGGGGACGATGCGGCTGCACATGCAGGCCGACGAGGGGGTGATCCGGGCGCACATCGCCGACTCCGGACGCTGGAAGCCGCCGGCCGCCGACCCGGGCAACGGCGGGCGTGGCCTGCTGCTGATGAGGGCCATGAGCGAGTCGATGGACGTCGACGAGAGTCCCGCCGGGACCAGCATCGACATCGTCTTCCGTTTGCCGGATCGATAGCGGGGTAAAACATCGGTGTGACTCACATGTCGATATCCGTCGAGCCTGCCCTGCCGGCGGCCCACGGACCGTTGTCGACGGCGGTGCACCGTACGCTGACGGCGCCGCCCTCGCGCGAGCAAACCGGGCGGATCAGCGCGTCGGTGCGCGATTCCGACCCGTTCGGCCTGGACCTGCAGCTGGCGCTGTACATGTGCTACGAGCTGCACTACCGCGGTTTCGCTTCGGTGGACCCGGGCTGGGAGTGGAATCCGGGCCTGCTGGGATTTCGTGCCGAGTTGGAGCGGGCCTTTCTGGCCGGAGTCCGCCGCGACGTGGGCCCCATCCAGCCCGGTGACACGGCCGACGCCGAAATGGACGCGCTGGCAATCGAACCCAAGGACGGCACCGGGTTGTCGTATCACCTGCGTGACGGCGGGACGTGGGAGCAGATGCGCGAGTACTTCGTGCACCGCTCGCTCTACCACCTCAAGGAGGGCGACCCGCACGCCTTCGCGATTCCCCGGTTGACGGGGACCGCCAAGGCCGCGTTCGTCGCCGTCGAGTTCGACGAGTACGGCGCCGGGCGGGGTCCGGCGATGCACCAGCAACTGTTTGCCGACCTGTTGGATGCCGCCGATCTGGACTCGACGTATCTGGGCTATCTGGATGCGGTACCCGCCGAATCGCTGGCGGTGGTGAACCTGATGTCCATGTTCGGTCTGCACCGGCGGTTGCGGGGCGCGGCGGTGGGGCATTTCGCGGCGACCGAGATCACCTCACCGCCGGGTTCCAAGCGCATGGTCGATGCGCTGCGCCGCATGCAGGCCCCGGCCGCGTGCGTGGAGTTCTACCGCGAGCATGTGGAAGCCGACGCCGTGCACGAGCACGTGGTGCGCTTGGATGTCGTCGGGGACCTGGTTGCCCGCGAGCCGCATCTGGACTGCGACGTCGTCTTCGGCATGCGCGCCAACGCCGCTGTGGAAGACCGCCTGGCCGACGCCATCATGGCGGCGTGGCAGCGGGGCGAGTCGTCGCTACGCCGGCCGCTCGGTTAGCTGCTTGACTTTGGCCGGCCGGCACCGGCGGTGACTGGTGTCGCACAGCGGATAGTCCTGACTGCGGCGACAAGTGCAGACCGCCACCATGAACCGGTCCGACTCCACGACCTCGCCGTCGGGCATCTCGATGCGCACCGGCCCGGAAACCAGCACCGGGCCATTGGGAATCACCTGCACCCGGGTGGTACTCACGGCTTGTCTGCTCGGATCACGACGATTTCCTCTTCCCGACGACCCGGGGGGATCAGGCCGATCTCCTCGAGCCATTCTGCCCGTGCCGTGAGCACCGGCCCGAACGGGATCAGTTGACTGGCAACGACGTCGGCGTCCATGCCGCTGGCGCGCAGCTGGTCCAGCGACCGCTGCACTCCAGCCAGCGCCGAGTGCACCAACAACAGAGATCCGCCGTTGCACAACAACTTTGACGCCGATTCACACAGCGGATCGAGAGTCTGCCGACCGTCTATCCCGGCGTTCCACGCCCAGGACGGGCCGGCCGCGGCCGGGATGTGTTCGGTGTCGTCGACGGGCGGCGTTGGCACGTAAGGAGGATTGGAGACCACGACGTCGAACGAGCCGCACTCGAGTGCGTCGATCCACGAGCCGTGGCGCACATCCACCTCGACCCCGGCGCCGGCGGCGTTGTCCTGGGAACAGCTGACGGCGTGCGGGCAGATGTCGAATGCTGTGACACTTGCGCAACCCATTTCGGCTGCCGATATGGCGACGAACCCGGATCCGGTGCACAGGTCCAGCACTCGGCGATGCCGGATCAGACCTGTCCACCGCATGGTGTCGACGAGCAAGTGAGAATCGTGTTGTGGCTGGTAAACGCGTTCTGCGATCGGATCCGCATCCGAAGCCGGCAACGTGCTTGTCATGGCCTGATTAATGCCCGCAGACGATTATGTTAAACCTCTTGGCCTATCTGCTGGGTTAAGAGGTGCGCGCCGCTGCTTGACCCAGCTTCTGGACGACCGTCTCACAAAACGCCGAAAGGTCCTTGGGCGAGCGGCTGGTGACGATATTGCCGTCCACCACCACTTCTTCGTCGACCACCCGGGCACCGGCGTTGCGCAGATCGGTACGAATGCTGGGATACGACGTCAGCTTGCGTCCGGCGACCACGCCGGCTTCCACCAGCGTCCAGGGACCGTGACAGATCGCGGCGACCAGTTTCCCGGAATCGACGAAATCACGGACGAACGCCACGGCGTCCTTGTCCAGGCGCAGCTTGTCGGGGTTGACCGTGCCACCGGGCAGGATCAGCCCGTCATACTCGTCCACCGACACCTCGGCTACCTTTCGGTCCACTTCGAAAGTCCCGGCCGGCTCGAGGTCGTGATTGCGGGCCTCGATCTCACCGTCCTTCAGCGACAGCAGGTCGGTCTGGGCGCCGGCGTCCTGCAGAGCCTTGCGGGGTTCTTCGAGCTCGACCTTCTCCACCCCGTCGGCGGCCAGAAACGCAATCCGCTTGCCGTCCAACTCATTTGACATCGTCACTACTCCTCTTCGGGGATTTTCCGCTACGGATTGAGGACAACCTTGGTGCAGCCGTCCTGCTTGTGCTTGAAGATCTCGTATCCATGGGACGACTGGTCGAGCGGAAGGTGGTGGCTGATGATCATCGTCGGGTCGATCTCGCCACTGCGGATCCGCTCCAGCAACGGTCGCATGTACCGGTGCACGTGGCATTGCCCGGCCTTGATGGTCAGCGACCGGTTCATGATGGCGCCGATCGGGAACTTGTCCATCAACCCGCCGTACACCCCGACGATGGAGATCGTTCCGCCGTTACGGCAACTCAAGGCAGCTTCCCGAAGTGCGTGCGGCCGTTCGGTTTCCAGCCGCGCCGCCTGCTTGACCCGGTCGTAGGCGTCCACCAGGGTGGAGCCGTTGCGCGCTTCCAGGCCGACCGCGTCGATGCAGTGGTCGGGTCCGCGGCCGGCCGTGATGTCGCGCAACTCGTCGAGTACCGATGTCTCGGCGAAATTGAGGGTGCTGGCGCCCAGCTTCCGGGCCAGCTCGAGCCGGTACGGAACCTGGTCGATGGCAATGACTTTCGACGCTCCGAGCAGCAGCGCGCTGACCACCGCGAACAGGCCCACCGGCCCGGCGCCCCATACCGCCACCACGTCGGTGGACTTGATGTCGCACATCTCGGCGCCCATGTAGCCCGTGGGCAAGATGTCGGAAAGGAACAGCACCTGGTCGTCGGTCAGGTCGTCCTCGATCTTCAACGGTCCCACGTCGGCGAACGGCACCCGGGCGTATTCGGCCTGCCCGCCGGCGAATCCGCCCATCATGTGCGAGTAGCCGAACAGCCCGGCGGGAGAATGGCCCATCAGCTTTTCGACCATGCCGGCGTTGGGGTTGGAGTTCTCGCACAGCGAGTACAGGTCGCGGTCACAGGCCGAGCAGGATCCGCACGCGATCGGGAACGGCACCACCACGCGGTCACCCACGGCCAGGTTGTGCACGTTTTTGCCGACTTCGACGACCTCGCCCATGAATTCGTGGCCCAGCACGTCACCGTGCTTGACGGTGGGAATGTATCCGTCGTAGAGGTGCAGGTCGGAGCCACAGATCGCGGTCGAGGTGACTTTGACGATCGCGTCACGGTCGTTGAGGATCTTCGGATCCGGGACCGATTGCACCTCAACGCTGTTGCGGCCGGCCCAGACAGTTGCCTTCATCGTTCAGCCTCCTTGGCCTGCCGGTTGCGCGGATTGCTGATGCATCTGCCGGAAGGCGACTACACCGTCCGGCGAGCCGTCCGAACGCATCACCTGGCCGGTTTCCATGATCTGCTTGAAGCGGCGCAGGTCGTCGTTGACCTGCTGGTCGGGAGACTCCCCCAGCAGGGTCGCCGCCGCTTTCGCCACGGCCCCGCCCGGGATCTGATAACCGATGGTGACCCGGACTTCGGTGCCCTTGCCGGTGTTGTCCGGGGTGAACTCGACGCGTCCGCTGTTGGCAATTCCCGAGCCCGGCAACGACTGCCACGCGATCCGCCTGCCGGGCTCGTCCTCGACAATCTGCGCGTCCCAGCGAATAGGTTGTCCCACAGGGGCGTTGGCGGTCCAGCGCGACCGGCCGTTTCCGTCGACGACAACGGACTGCAGGTGATGCATGAAGCTGGGTAGCTTCTCCAGATCCCGCCAGTAGTTGTAGACGTCGTCCGGCGGCCGCTGAATGGTCACGGCCGCACGCAACGTTTCGTTCCGCTGCGCGCTGGCGTGCCGCGGTCCTGCGCCGCCGGTGGTGCGCAGCGCGGCGTAGAGGTCGAGTCCGCCGATAACCGTAAGTGCGGCAGCCGAAATGAGCCCACGCCGGCGTCGGCCCGGCCCGCGCTTCGCGACACCGACAGCGAGCGCGGCGACGTCCAGCACGTCACCGGCCACCCGGGTCCACACCAATTTCTCCGAACCGAGCAAAAGCGCTGCGCCGTGGGCGCATTCGCGCAGACCCAGGGCGCGAATGACGGTGCGGGAGCGTTGCGTCTCATCGACACCGGCCAGCGCGGCGACCCCGCCGGGCGCCACAATCTCCGAAAGACCCAGTCCCAGGCTGGCTACGCCGAGGCCTTTCACCAGAGTCATAGTTGTGTTTGCCTCGGACTCACTCATCGCAACAACCCCTCGTCCAGATCCGGTAGCGGATCCGACCCGCTATCGCAGCCATACCCCGGCAGTTAGCACCCAAACCTGCACGCACGCGGCTCAGGCGGAAGCCGCGCGCAACGCCTCGAGGAGCGGTTCGGCTGCTTGTTCGAGGAATTGCTGCTGAGTTTCGCCCCCGATCTGGATGAGCGCGATGTCACTGAAGCCGGCTTCCCAGTAGGGCTTGACGGCTTCGACAATGGCATCCAGGTCGGGACCACACGCAATGCTGTCGGCCACGTCTTCGGGTCGGACGAACTGCGTCGCGCCGGCGAAACCTGCCGGTGTCGGCAGGTCGGCGTTGACCGACCAGCCGCCGGCGAACCAGCGGAACTGATCGTGCGCACGCTCGACGGCGGTGTCGCGGTCGGGATCCCAGCAGATCGGTATCTGGCCGATCACCCGGCCCGCACCGGGCCACCCGCCGCTCTGGCGCGCCACGTGCCAGGCGTCGACCAGCTCGTTGTCGGGTTGCACCGCTACCAGGTGGTCGGCCAGCTTGCCGAGCTTCTCGACACCTCGCGCCCCGGTGAGCGCGACCGCGATGCCGGGCAGGACGTCGGGCACGTCCCACAGGCGCGCGGAGTCGACCTGGAAATAATCGCCACGCCAGTCGACGAGTTGCCCGCCGAACAACTCGCGGATGATCTTGATGGCTTCGCGCAGCATGTCCTGCCGGCGTTCGATGGTCGGCCAGCCTTTGCCGACCACGTGTTCGTTGAGGTTCTCGCCGCTACCGAGGCCGAGCGTGAAACGTCCGTCGGCCAGGATCTGCACGGTCGCGGCCTGCTGCGCCACGATGACCGGGTGATACCGCATCGTCGGGCACGTCACATAGGAGTAGAGGTCCACTCGCTCGGTGGCGTGCGCGACCGCGCCCAACACCGCCCACGCATTCGGGGCGTGCCCCTGCGTGGCCAGCCACGGGGAGAAGTGATCACTGCAGACTTCGAAGTCGAAGCCTCGCTGCTCGGCCGAAACCGCGTCGCGCACAAGGTCTTTGGGGCCACATTGCTCTGTCATCAAGGTATAGCCGAACCGTGCCATACCTTTCGGATACCCCTGGCCACTGAACGCAAACGACGGCGTCAGAACGGTGGGGGCTCGTCCTCGGGGCTGGGCGGTGCGGGGCTGCTGGAGCTGACGGGCTCGGCTCGCCGCGTCATCCGGGCTGCACGGTTGTGCCGACGTTCCGCCTTGACGCGCTGGGCACGGTCCTGAGCGCGGGTGCGGCGGCGCTTGGGCATCATCGCGCTGCGCTCGGCGCAGTAGTCGGCCGGTGGTGGGGTTTCGGGGGCGGGCATGCCGCCGACCGCGGCACACAGACTCGGAAACAGCAGCGCGCTGCCAGGGGTGGTGACGTAGGTGTCTCCGGCCGGGGAGGTCAGGATCAGGGTGCCGTCGGCCAGTTGCTTTTCAGTCCAGCCCCAGAACGTCTTCATCAAATGATGCGTACGGCAATAGCACTTGATATTCGCCGCGTGCGTGGGTCCGCCCGCCGCGTAGGGAACCGTGTGTTCCAAATCGCAGCGCGCCGCGGGCACATCGCAACCCGGCCAGCGGCACGTCAGGTCCCGGCAGCGGACGAAGTCAGCCAGGGCTTTGGACGGGGTGTAGTGGGGTTCGGGTGCGGCCCAGCCGGGGTTTGCCAGCGGCACCAACTTGGCCGAGCGGGCCAGCTCGGCAATCAGATCGGGAGTTATCAACCCGTTGGTTGCCACCTCGGAGCCGGGCGCACCGCCGTTGCCGTGCAGGCTGGCCTGTTCGGCGATCACGTGAATCACCACCGGCGACACCGGCGCACGGGCACCGGCCGTACAGTCCGGGCGTTCGCAGCGACAGCCCAGACGCTCTGCCCGGGCCGCCAGTGCTCCCAGCGCATCGGCACGGCGCTGAGCCGCGGTACGCGGGTCGTGTGGGCACACCGTGGCCGCCAGCGCCGTCAAACACCGGTCCAGGGCATGCCCATCAGGAGTCGACAGGGTGCCTTCGATGTGCGACAAGCCCTCGGAGTCGTCCCAGATCGTCACCTCCCGGCCCTGCCGGCGCTCCTTGCGTCGGCGCACCGCGTCGGCGTCCGCGCGCGCCACGATCCGATCCACCTGACCCGCCAGCCGCCCGCGACTCAGCGAAGGCCAGCGCGTCACGTTGACTGCGATCAACTCATCGACCCGGGCCAACACCTCCGGGTCTTCGATCAGATCGGTGCGGAACACGATCGTGCGGAACGTCGAGCCGTCGATGTCGCCAGCGCAGAACACCTCGCCAACCCTGGGCAGCCGCTCGCGCATCGCCCGAGCGACGTGCAACTGACTCATCGCCAGGCCATGACCGATCCGCAACGCGGCCGCCACCTCCGCCGCCACCGCGTCCATCGTGTCGACACACCACTGCTCGGTATCCGAACACCGCGACAACCGATGCGCGAACAACTCCCCGATCTTGACCAGTTGCGCGGCCGCCGCCCGGTTCTCGGCCACCGCGTCCGCCCGGATCCCGTCGATCAATCCGGTCGACACCGCGGTGGTAGAGGGGTGCCTGCGCTCCCGGTACTCGTCGTTCGCAGCTGTATCGAACATAATTTCGATAATGCCACGGGACGGTGACAACCCGTCAGAGCCGCTCTTTGACCGCCGCTGACAGGCGGGATCCGTCGGCCTTCCCCTCGGCGATGCCGGTGGCGACCTTCATCACCAAGCCCATCTGCTTCATGGAGGGACGCTGCCCGATGTCCTCAGCCACCTGCGCGATCGCGGTGTCGACCACATCGGCCACCTCGGCATCGGTGAGCGGTGTCGGCAGATATTCGTCGATGATCCGGGCCTCGGCGTGCTCGTTGGCGGCGAGCTCACCGCGTCCGTTCTGGGTGTAGATCTCTGCCGCCTCGCCGCGTTTGCGGGATTCCCTGGCCAGCACCTTGAGTACCTCGTCGTCGGGGAGCTCCCTGGCCTCCTTCCCCGACACTTCCTCGGTCTGGATTGCGGCCAGCACCATGCGCAACGTCGCGGTACGCAACTTCTCCTGCGCTTTCATCGCCTCGGTCAGGTCGGCCCGAAGCCGGGCTTTCAATTCCGCCATTGCTCAGACGCTACGCGCACGGCGGTGAGTGCAGGACCGACGTTGAGAATTGCAGCGACCATCTACAGGATGGACCCCATGACGAATGACGACAGCGGCTGCCGACGGTGAGCACGCTGCCGCCTGACGCCCCACCGCCCGCGTACGGTCCCCCACCCGCGTACGGTCCCCCGCCGGGCTACGGCGCCCCGCCTCCGGGCTACGGCCCCCCGCCGCCGGGCTACGGTCCCCCGCCTGGCTACGGTGCCCCGCCTGCGTACGGCGCCCCGCCGCCGGGTTACGGCGCCCCGCCGCCGGGCTACGGTGCCCCGCCTGGCTACGGCGCCCCGCCTCAGGGCTACGGCCCCCCGCTGATCCCGGGCGCCGCGAAACCCGGCATCATCCCGCTCCGACCCCTGACCCTCAGCGACATCTTCAACGGCGCTGTGGGCTATATCCGCGCCAACCCGAAACCGACACTGGGCCTGACGGCCATGGTGGTGGTCGTCATGCAGGTGCTTTCGCTGTTGCTCACGATCGGCCCGCTGACCGCCGCCAACAGTTTCGATTCCGACAGTGCCGAACCGAACCTTGCGGCGGTAGGTGCGTGGACGACATCGATAGGTGGCAGCGCGCTGGTCGGTTGGCTGGGCGGAATTCTGCTCAGTGGGATGCTGACCGTCGTCGTGGGGCGTGCGGTGTTCGGTTCACCGATCACCATCCGCGAAGCGTGGGTCAAGGTACGCGGTCGGATCCTTGCGCTGCTGGGTCTGGCGCTGCTCGAGGCCGCCGGTGTGGCGGTGATCGTCGGATTGGTCGTGGTGATCCTGGTAGGGATCGCGACCGCAGCCAACGGCGCGGTGGCGGCAGTGCTGGGTTTCCCGCTGCTGCTGGCGGTGGTGGCACTGATGGCCTATGCGTACACCGTGCTGATGTTCGCCCCGGTGCTGATCGTGCTGGAACGGCTGCCGGTCTTCGACGCCATCACGCGGTCATTCGCTTTGGTACGCAATGGTTTCTGGCGGGTCTTCGGTATTCGGCTGCTGGCGGCATTGGCTGTCGGGATTATCGGCGGCGCGATCGCGATGCCGTTCGGAATCGTCGGCGAGATAGCGTTGATGGGCGCGTCGGGCACCACCGCACTGCTCGTCGGCACCACCCTGTCGACCATCGGAGGGGCCATCAGCCAGATCGTGACCGAGCCGTTTCTCGCCGGGGTGGTCGTGCTGTTGTACACCGACCGGCGGATCCGGGCCGAGGCGTTCGACCTGGTACTGCAGACCGGTACGGCCGGCGGTCCGGTCGAGTCCACCGACAATCTCTGGCTGACGCGGCCCTTCTGACGGACAGCCGACATGCCTGCCATCGACATCGATCGCGATGCCGCCCACGACGCCGCGCAACGCGAACTCAACAAACCGATCTACCCCAAACACTCGCTGACCGACGAAATCTTCGCCAAGATCAGTGAATTCCTGTTCCGGGTGCTGCAGAAGACCTCGTCGGTACCGGGCGGCTGGTTCACCGTCACCGTGCTGCTCATCCTGGTGGCGATCGCCATCGCGGTCGCCGTCCGAATCGCCCGGCGCACCATACGTACCAACCGCGGCGGCGACTACGAGTTGTTCGACGCCGGCCTGCTGACCGCGGCCCAGCATCGAGCCACCGCGGAAGCACTTGCCGCCGAAGGGAATTGGGCGGCGGCGATTCGCCATCGGCTACGCGCGGTAGCCCGGGAGTTGGAGGAGACCGGTGTGCTCACCCAGGTCCCCGGTCGCACCGCCAACGAACTGGCCTCCGACGCCGGCTCGGCACTTCCGCATCTGGCCGGCGAATTGTCCCAGGCGGCAACGGCATTCAACGACGTGACTTACGGCGAGCGGCCGGGCACCCAAGGCGCCTATCAGATGATCGCCGATCTCGACGACCATCTGCGGTCGCGTTCGACGGCTTCGTCGGTGGTGGGACAGCCCCCGACACCGAACGCATGGGCGCAGATCCGGTGACGACGACACATGTGGCACCCGGCGCGGCCCGACAGCGACGCCCCTGGCGCGGCGTCCTGCTCGCGCTGGCCGCCCTGGCCGTCGTCGCCGCAATCACCACGTATCTGACGGCGCCGCGGCCCGGCGGCACGATGGACCCCGAAGCCACCAGCCCGTCGGGTGCACACGCGCTGGTCACACTGCTTCGCGAGGGCGGCGTCGAGGTAGTGGTCGCGGACAGCGTCGCCGACGTGGAACGCGCGGCCCGGCCCGACGCACTGCTGCTGGTGGCACAGACGCAGTACCTGAGCGACAACTCCCTGCTGGCTCGCATCGGGAAAGTGCCCAGCGATCTTCTGTTGGTGGACCCCACCACCCGGGCGCGCACGGCGTTGACACCGCAACTGCGCGTCGGCGCCGCGAGCAAGTTCGACAACGAGCCCAATTGCTCGTTACCGCAAGCCAATCGGGCCGGAACGGTCAACTTCGGATCCAGTGAGGCATACCGGGCCAAGGGCGACCTGGACCTCGTCAGCTGCTACGGCGGCACGCTGGTCACCTACCGGGATGAGGGCCGGACCGTCACGGTGGTGGGCAGCAGCGACTTCATGACCAACGACGGGCTCCTTGAAGAAGGCAACGCGGCGTTGGCGATGAACCTCGCCGGCATGCGACAGCGCCTCGTCTGGTTCGCACCGCAACACGTCGAAGGCCACAAATCCGCGCCCAACTCGATCTCCGATCTGATCCCGGACAATGTGACGTGGATCGTCTGGCAGCTCTGGCTGGTCGTCGCGCTGGTGGCGTGGTGGAAGGGACGACGGGTGGGTCCGCTGGTAGCCGAGGAGATGCCGGTGGTGGTCCGCGCCTCCGAGACGGTAGAAGGCCGGGGCCGGCTGTACCGCTCCCGTCGCGCCCGCGATCGTGCCGCCGAAGCGCTGCGCACCGCCACGCTGCAACGATTGGCCCCCCGGCTGGGTCTGGGTCCCGACGCCGCACCGGGCGCGGTGGTGACGACGGTGGCCCGGCGCAGCGGGACCGACCCGGACTTCGTCCAGTACCACCTGTACGGGCCGCCGCCGGACAACGACACCGACCTACGAAACCTCGCTCTTGCGCTCGACGACATCGAAAGGCAGGTCACCCACTCGTGACACAGTCCCCTCCCGCACAATCCCCGGTCGCAGACCAGGCTCGTGAAGCACTGCTGGGGTTGCGCACCGAGATCGCCAAAGCCGTCGTCGGCCAGGACGGGGTGATCAGCGGCCTGGTGATCGCGCTGCTGTGCCGCGGCCACGTGCTGCTGGAAGGCGTTCCCGGCGTGGCGAAGACGCTGATGGTGCGGGCACTGGCCGCCGCTCTGCAGCTGGAGTTCAAACGGGTGCAGTTCACCCCGGACCTGATGCCCGGCGACGTCACCGGCTCGCTGGTCTACGACACCCACACCGCGGAGTTCGCCTTCCGGCCCGGTCCGGTGTTCACCAACCTGCTGTTGGCCGACGAGATCAACCGCACCCCGCCCAAGACGCAGGCCGCGCTGCTCGAGGCGATGGAGGAGCGTCAAGTCACCATCGACGGTGCACCCAAGCCGTTGCCCGACCCGTTCATCGTCGCGGCGACCCAGAACCCGATCGAGTACGAGGGCACATATCAACTGCCCGAAGCCCAGCTGGACCGGTTCCTGCTGAAGTTGAACGTGACGCTGCCACCGCGGGACGCCGAGATCGCCATCCTCGGCCGGCACGCCCACGGTTTCGACCCGCGCGATCTGTCGGCCATCCAACCGGTGGCGGGACCCGCCGAACTGGCGGCCGGTCGGGAAGCGGTGCGGCAGGTGCTGATTGCCGACGAGGTGCTCGGCTACATCGTCGACATCGTCGGGGCCACCCGTTCCTCCCCCGCACTGCAGCTGGGCGTCTCGCCGCGGGGCGCGACCGCACTGCTGGGCACTGCCCGGTCCTGGGCGTGGCTGTCGGGACGCAACTACGTCACCCCCGACGACGTGAAGGCGATGGCCCGCCCGACGTTGCGGCACCGGGTCATGCTGCGGCCGGAAGCCGAATTGGAAGGCGCCACCCCGGACGGCGTGCTCGACGGCATCCTGGCCTCGGTCCCGGTGCCCCGCTAGTGATCCTTACCGGACGCACCGGGCTGCTGGCACTGATCTGCGTCCTGCCGATCGCGGTATCTCCCTGGCCGGCAAGGGCTTTCGAGATGCTGCTGGTGGTGTTGGTGATGTTGGTGGCGATCGACGTGGTGCTGGCGGCCAGTCCCCGCCGGCTCAGTTACACCCGTTCGCCGGACACCTCGGCCCGGCTCGGCCAACCGGTGGACGCCGGCCTGACGATCCACAATGCCGGTGTGCGCCGGTTCCGGGGACAGGTGCGGGACGCGTGGCCGCCCAGTGCGCGCGGGGCGCCGCGCGTCCACCGGCTGGCGATCGCCCCCGGCCAGCGCGAGCAGATTGTCACCCAACTGCGGCCGGTTCGGCGCGGCGACCAGCGTGCGGCGGTGGTCACCGGCCGGTCGATCGGACCGCTGGGATTGGCCGGGCGGCAGAGTTCGCAGTCGGTGCCCGGACACGTCCGGGTGCTGCCGCCGTTCCTGTCCCGCAAGCACCTGCCGTCGCGGCTGGCCAAGCTGCGCGAGATCGACGGCCTGCTACCGACTCTGATCCGCGGGCAGGGCACCGAATTCGACTCGCTGCGTGAGTATGTCGTCGGCGACGACGTGCGGTCCATCGACTGGCGGGCCAGCGCACGTCGCACCGACGTCATGGTCCGTACCTGGCGGCCCGAACGGGACCGGCGCGTGGTGATCGTGCTGGACACCGGACGCATGGCCGCGGGGCGGGTCGGTGTGGATCCGACGGCGGCCGATCCCGCGGGATGGCCACGACTGGACTGGGCGATGGACGCGGCATTGTTGTTGGCGGCATTGGCATCCCGCGCGGGTGACCATGTCGACTTCCTGGCCCACGACCGGGTCAGCCGGGCCGCGGTGTTCGGCGCCTCACGCACCGAACTGCTTGCCCAACTCGTCGACGCGATGGCTCCGCTGCAACCGGCGCTCATCGAATCCGATTGGCGGACAATGGTTGCCACCATTCTACGGCGCACCCGACGGCGGTCGCTGGTGGTGCTGCTGACCGACCTGAACGCGACCGCGCTGGACGAGGGCTTGCTGCCGGTGCTGCCTCAGCTGTCGGCCAAGCACCACGTCCTGGTGGCCGCGGTAGCCGACCCGCGCATCGATCAACTGGCCGCCGGGCGGTCGGACGCGGCGGCGGTGTACGACGCGGCGGCGGCCGAACGCTCCCGCAACGAGCGACGGGCCATCGCCTCCCGGCTGCGGCGCAGTGGGGTCGAGGTCGTCGACGCGCCGCCCACCGAGATCGCGCCCGGGCTGGCCGACCGCTACCTGGCGATGAAGGCGACCGGCCAGTTGTAACCGCGCGCCCATTGTGAATCCTGCGACGCATCTACGGCGTGTCGTGTCGTGAGATTCACGCTCGCGCGGGGCTTCAGCTGGTGGGTACGACGTCGGGCGCGTCCTCGATATCCCCGGTCTCCCCGGCGGCCACCCCGCGGCGCCCGAAGTAGACGACGTAAGACAGGAATGCCACTTCGGCCAGGACGCCGATACTGATCCGGGCAAAGGTCGGCAACGGCGACGGCGTCACCATCGCTTCGATAAGTCCCGAGACCAGCAGCACGCCTACCAGTCCGACGGCGACCGACACGACTCCACGGCCTTCCTCGGCCAGCACCTGTCCGCGCGGCCGATCACCAGGGGATATCACCGACCAGCCGAGCCGCATCCCGATCGCGGCGGCCAGAAACACCGCCGTCAGCTCCAGCAATCCGTGCGGCAGCAGCAGGCCCAGCAGCAGCCCGCCCTTGCCGGCCGGGAACATCAAGCCGGCGATCACCGCCACGTTCGCGGCATTGTCGAAGAGCACGAACGGTATCGGTAGACCCAGCACGACCGACATCGCGATGCATTTGGCCGCCACCCAGGAATTGTTCACCCAGACCTGCAGGGCGAATGCCCCGGCGGGGTGCTCACTGTAATAGGACTCGACGTCGTGGTTGATCAGTTCGTTGATCTCGGCGGGTGTCCCGACCAGCGACTGCACCTCGGGGTTGCCGGCGACCCAGAGCGCCATGATCACGACGACGGCGAAGAACGCCGCTGCCGTCGCCGCCCACCAGCGCCACGCCCGGTAGGCGACGACGGGAAAGGACACCGTCCAGAAACGAACGAAGGTACTGGTCATCGGGGCGTGCGCGCCGGTGACCGCAGACCGTGCCCGGGCGACCAGACTGGACAGCCGGCCGGTCAGCAGGGAATCGGAGGACACCGAACGCAGGATCGACAGATGGGTGGACACCCGCTGGTAGAGCTCGACGAGTTCGTCGATTTCGGCACCGGTCAACGAGCGACGCTTCTTGATCAACTGATCGAGCCGGTCCCACGTGCTTCGGTGGGTCAGCAAGAACGCGTCGACGTCCACGCTGCGCAGCCTACCGGCCACTTCTCAGCCTGTAGCGTTCCCAGGTATGTCGGAGGTGGTGACCGGGGACGCCGTGGTGCTCGACGTCCAGATCGCGCAGTTACCGGTGCGGGCGCTGAGCGCGATCATCGATATCACCGTGATATTCGTCGTCTACTTCGTCGGACTGGTGTTGTGGGCGGCCACGTTGTCGCAATTCGACCAAGCGCTGACCGTGGCGTTCCTGATCATCTTCACGGTGCTGGCGATGGTCGGTTATCCGGTGATCATTGAGACCGCGACGCGGGGCCGGTCGCTCGGCAAGATGGCACTGGGCCTGCGAGTGGTGTCCGACGACGGTGGTCCAGAGCGCTTCCGGCAGGCGTTGTTCCGGGCGCTGGCCGCCGTGATCGAGATCTGGATGCTGTTCGGCAGTCCCGCGGTGATCTGCAGCCTGTTCTCACCCAAGGCTAAGCGGGTGGGCGACATGTTCGCGGGCACCATCGTGGTCAGCGAGCGCGGTCCCCGGCTGGCGCCGCCGCCGATGATGCCGCCACAGCTGGCCGGCTGGGCGGCGTCGCTGCAATTGTCCGGGCTCAGCGCCGGCCAAGCCGAGATCGCCCGTCAATTCCTGTCCCGGGCAATGCAGCTCGACCCGAGGCTGCGTGACCAGATGGCCTACCGGATAGCCGGTGAGGTGGTATCGCGGATCGCGCCGCCGCCACCGCCGGGGGCGCCGCCGCAGTTGGTGCTCGCCGCGGTGCTGGCCGAACGGCATCGTCGCGAGCTGGCCCGGCTGCGGCCGGCCACGCCGCCGCAGGGCTGGCCGCAACCCCAGGGGTGGATGCCGCAGGGTGCGGGGCCGTGGCCAGTGCCGCAGGGCGCGGGTCCGTGGCCAGTGCCGCAGGCACCGCCGTCGCCCCCGCAGGGCGCGGGTCCGTGGCCAGCGCCGCAGGAACCATCGCAGGCACCGCCGTCGCCCCCGCAGGAACCATCGCAGACACCGCCCTCACCCCCGCAGACACCGCCATCACCCCCGGTGAGCGCGGACGCCGGCGGGTTCGCGCCGCCGAGCTAGAACTGCGCGACGCTGGCGGCAAGGAGGGCGACGTCGGTCACCAGCAGCCCCAATCCCGCCAGTGGCACCGCGACGCCGCCGCGTCGCTTGGCGGTGAAGACCGAGGCGACGATGACCAGCAGAGCCACCACCGGCGGGCCGTAGAACAGGACGTCGAAGTCGATCCCTCTGCCCAGTCGCGGGCACCGGTTCTCGCTGCACGAGTCGGTGCTCATGACCGCCCCGAGGGCAAAGAGCATCACGATGGCGGCTCCGGGCACCGTCAGCAAGGCCAGCACCCAGTTGACCCGGACGCGGGTTTTGGCGCCGTCATCTGGGCGGTAGCTCGGATCGGCCAAGCTCCCCGGACCCGTCCGTGCCACCAGGTCGCGGTGGTTGCCATTCATGGGTCAGGCACTTACCCGGACCCGGGGTGATGCAAACCGGGACTTCCAGCCCCCGGATGGACCTACGTTGCATCACGATAGTTTCCGATATATCGTTATAGTCAGCAAAACACACCAACCTAAAGGACTTGACTATGAACACCCCTTTCACTCCCCCCAATGGGCCGTTCGGCCCCCATCCAGGCACCGGATTCGGCTTCGGTCCCGCACAACGCCGTGCATTCCACGGCGCCAGACGACAAGCCCGCCGCGACTTCATCGAGACTCTCCGCGGCAACGCCGGTGAGCACGACGGGCCGTTCGGTTTCGGCCCGGACTTCGGGCCCGCCCCCGGCTTCGGGCCAGGCTTCGGATTCGGCCGGCCGGCATTCGGTGGACCCCGCGGCGGCGGGCGTCGCGGCGGTCGCGGCCGTCGCGGCGACGTGCGTGTGGCGATCCTGGTACTGCTCGCCGAGCGGCCCATGCACGGCTACGAGATGATTCAGCAGATCGCCGAGCGCAGCAACGGGATCTGGAAGCCGAGCCCGGGTTCGGTCTACCCGACCCTGCAGCTCCTCGCCGACGAGGGGCTGATCACCGCGGACGAGACCGACGGCAGCAAGAAGCTATTCGCGCTGACCGAGGACGGCCGGACCGCGGCGGAGAACGTCGGGACGCCGCCGTGGGACGAGATCGCCGAAGGCGTGGACCCCGCGCACCTCAACCTGCGGACCGCGGCGCGTCAACTGTTCGGCGCGGTCGGACAGTCGGCGCACGCCGCCAGTCCCGAGCAGCAGCAACGGATTGTCGACGTGCTCAACACGGCCCGCCGCGAGATCTACGGCATCCTCGGCGAGGACTGAGCCTCCCCCGCCGCGAGCGCGCTCAAATGTACGGCTGTACCGGCGTGCCGGTGTACATATGAGCGCGTTCGCGGGCGGCGTCAGGACACGTCGACCCAGTCCAGGGTCCGCTGCACCGCTTTGCGCCAGCCTTCGTAACCCTCGGCGCGCTGGTCGTCGTCCCAGTTCGGCGTCCAGCGCTGGTCTTCCTGCCAGTTGGCGCGCAGGTCGGACGGGTCCGCCCAGAATCCGACCGCCAGGCCCGCCGCGTAGGCGGCACCCAGCGCCGTGGTCTCGGCGACGACCGGCCGCACCACGTCCACTCCGAGCACGTCGGCCTGGATCTGCATGCACAGGTCGTTGGCGGTGATGCCGCCGTCGACCTTCAGAATCTCCAGGCGCACACCGGAATCGGCCGCCATCGCCTCCACCACGTCGCGGCTCTGGTAGCAGATCGCCTCCAGGGTCGCGCGCGCCACGTGCGCGTTGGTGTTGTAGCGCGACAGGCCCACGATCGCGCCGCGGGCGTCGGATCGCCAATAGGGGGCAAACAGACCGGAGAACGCCGGAACGAAGTAGACCCCGCCGTTGTCGTCGACCTGCCGGGCCAGGGACTCGCTCTGTGCGGCGCCGCTGATGATGCCCAACTGATCCCGCAACCACTGCACCGCCGACCCGGTCACCGCGATCGAACCCTCAAGCGCGTAAACGGGTTTGGCGTCACCGAACTGATAGCAGACAGTGGTCAGCAGACCGTTTTCCGAGCGCACGATCGTCTCACCGGTGTTCAGCAACAGGAAATTGCCCGTCCCGTAGGTGTTCTTGGCCTCACCGGAGTCCAGGCACACCTGGCCCACCATTGCGGCGTGCTGGTCACCGAGCACACCGGTGATCGGGACCTCACCGTCGAAGGGACCGGAATCGGTGGTAACGCCGTACGGCTGCACCGGGGACGACGGTTCGATCCTGGGCAGCATCTCCCGCGGGATATCGAAGAACGACAA
Source organism: Mycobacterium sp. NGS22 (assembly GCF_059813095.1). Classification (NCBI taxonomy): domain Bacteria; kingdom Bacillati; phylum Actinomycetota; class Actinomycetes; order Mycobacteriales; family Mycobacteriaceae; genus Mycobacterium; species Mycobacterium sp. NGS22. The sequence continues at coordinate 151,475 of NZ_JCALDY010000006.1, read as the reverse complement.
CAACTCGTCGTCCCAGTCCAGCGTTTCCAGGTTCATCAACATGGTCCGGCTGGCGTTGGTGACATCGGTGACGTGCACGCCACCGTGCGGGCCCCCGGTCAGGTTCCACAGCACCCACGTGTCGGCGGTGCCGAACAGCGCATCGCCCCGCCCGGCCGCCTCGCGCACGTCATCGACATTCTGCAAGATCCACTGCAATTTCCCGCCCGAGAAATACGTCGCGGGCGGCAGGCCGGCCTTGCGGCGGATCACGTCACCGCGGCCGTCGCGGTCCAGCGCGCTGGCGATGCGGTCGGTGCGGGTGTCCTGCCAGACGATCGCGTTGTAGTACGGCCGTCCGGTCTTGCGATCCCAGACCAGCGTCGTCTCTCGCTGATTGGTGATGCCAAGCGCCGCAATGTCTTTCGTCGTGACCTTGGCAGAGTTCAGCGCCGTGCGCAGCACCGAGACGGTGCGCTCCCAGATCTCCACCGGGTTGTGCTCGACCCAGCCCGCCTTCGGCAGGATCTGCTCGTGCTCGAGCTGGTGCCGGGCGACTTCGGTGCCGTCATGGTCGAAGATCATGCATCGGGTGCTGGTCGTGCCCTGGTCGATGGCGGCAATGAGATCAGGAGATTCGGCCAACGTTGCGCTCCTCGGATCCGGCACTGGCTGTAATCGTCCAATGATTGCTTCATCGTTCATGATTGCTTATATGGCTGCTGACATCGAGGGCATGCCGCGCGGCGGTCCCGACGCGTCGTGGCTGGACCGGCGGTTGGAGACCGACCGGCTGGAGTACATCGACCGCGACGACGTGGCAAGGAAGAAGCGCGCGGCGATCCGCTCACTGGACCGCGCGGGGCGGCTGTTCGGGTTGCACAAGACGGTCGCCCGCATCGTGCTCGAGGAAGTGCGCGCCGCGCCCGAGCCCAAGATCCTCGAACTCGGATCGGGCCACGGCGGACTCTCCCAGACGCTGCTGAACCTGCATCCCAGCGCCCAACTCACGGTCACCGACGTGGACCCCTCGCTGGTGGCCGCGATCGGCACCGGCGCGCTGGGCTCGCACCCGCGCGCGAGGATCCGGCAGCTGGACGCCACCGACATCGACGCCCCCGACGGCAGCTACGACCTGGCAGTGTTCGCATTGTCGTTTCATCACCTGCCGCCGCCGCTGGCGTCCCGGGTGTTCGCCGAAGGCACCCGGGTCGCGGACAAGTTGGTGATCATCGACCTGCCGCGGCCACCGTCGCTCCTGCACATCGTGCGGCTGGCGCACATGTTGCCGTTGACGATGTTCGCGATGCCCCACGACGGGGTCATCAGCTCGCTGCGGGCCTACAGTCGCTCGGCGCTGCTGGCACTCGCCCGGCACGCCGACCCTACGATTGAGGTCACGCTGCGCGGCGGCACCGTGTTCAACAGGTCGTTGCGTCCGCTGCCGCAGATCGCGGTGGCGACCCGTCGCGATCGTTCAACCTCGGCTTAGAAAGGGATCTGTGGGCGAAGAGGTCAAATGCACCACGTACGACCCCGAACAACGGCGGGAGTACCGGCACAAGGTGCAGCTGTGTCTGGACGTCTTGGAGAAGATGCTGGCCCGAACCAGCTTCGACTTCGAGCGCCCGCTGACCGGCATGGAAATCGAATGCAACCTCGTCGACGCCGACTACCAACCCGCGATGTCGAATCGGTCCGTGCTGGCAGCGATCGCCGACCCGGCCTATCAGACCGAATTAGGCGCCTACAACATCGAATTCAACGTGCCGCCGCGCCCGTTACCCGGACACACCGGACTGGACCTGGAAAGCGAGGTGCGGGCCAGTCTCAACGACGCGGAAACCAAGGCCAACGCCGGCGGTTCGCACATCGTGATGATCGGCATCCTGCCCACCCTGATGCCCGCGCATCTGGACGACAACTGGATGAGCGAATCCAAGCGCTACACCGCACTCAACGAGTCGATCTTCACCGCTCGCGGTGAAGACATCCCGATCGACATCGCCGGCCCGGAGCCGCTGAGTTGGCAGGCTGCCTCCATTGCGCCCGAATCAGCTTGCACCAGTATGCAATTGCACCTGCAGCTGGCCCCGGACGACTTCGCCGCCAACTGGAACGCGGCGCAGGTGCTGGCCGCGCCGCAACTGGCGCTGGGTGCGAATTCACCCTTCTTCTTCGGTCACCGACTGTGGGCCGAAACGCGCATCGAGCTGTTCGCACAGTCCACCGACACCCGGCCCGAGGAGCTGAAAACTCAAGGCGTGCGGCCCCGGGTGTGGTTCGGCGAACGGTGGATCAGCTCGGTCGCCGACCTGTTCAAGGAGAACATCCGCTACTTTCCGTCGCTGCTGCCCGAGATGTCCGAGGAGGACCCCGAAGCAGAGCTGAAAGCCGGACGCGCGCCGCAGCTGTCCGAACTGCGGCTGCACAACGGCACCGTCTACCGCTGGAACCGGCCGGTGTACGACGTCGTGAACGGCCGCCCGCACCTGCGGCTGGAGAATCGGGTACTCCCCGCCGGCCCGAGTGTCGTTGACATGGTGGCGAATTCGGCTTTCTACTACGGCATGCTGCGCACGTTGTCCGAAGCCGAGGACCCGCTGTGGTCACACCTGAGTTTCCCGGTGGCACAACGCAATTTCCTGCAGGCCGCGCGCCAGGGCATCGATGCGCGGCTGCACTGGCCGGGAGTCGGCGAGACCAGCACGCGAGAGTTGGTGCTGAACACCTTGCTGCCGATGGCGCATGCGGGTCTGCAGCGCTGGGGTGTCGACGTGGAAGTGCGTGACCGCTTCCTGGGCGTCATCGAGGGCCGGGCCAAGGCCGGGCGCAACGGCGCGACGTGGCAAGTGGCCACCGTTGACGCGCTGGAAAGAGGCGGCATGGACCGGTCGCGCGCCCTGGCCGAGATGCTGCGCCGGTACTGCGAGCACATGCACGCCAATGAACCGGTGCACACCTGGGACGTCTAGCCGCGCGTACGTTGGGAACATGACCACACCCGAGGTAATGGACTGGGACGACGCGTACCGGGAGAAAGTTTTCGACGCGCCGCCGCCGTGGAACATCGGTGAGCCGCAACCGGATCTGGCCGCGCTGATCGCCGCGGGCAAAGTGCACGGTGAGGTGCTCGACGCCGGATGTGGGGTGGCCGAGTTGTCGCTCGCACTGGCCGCCGAGGGTTACACCGTAGTCGGTATCGACCGCTCGCCCACAGCCATTGCCGAGGCCACCAGGGCCGCCGAGACGCGGGGGTTGTCCACGGCCACATTCGTTGCCGACGACATCACCAAGTTCTCCGGGTACGACGGCCGCTTCGGCACGGTGATCGACAGCACGTTGTTCCATTCGCTGCCGGTCGCAGACCGCGACGCCTACCTGAGCGCGGTGCATCGCGCTGCGGCGCCGGGGGCCGATTTCTACGTTCTGGCATTTGCCAAGGGCGCGTTCCCGGCGGAGTCCCCGGTCAAGCCCAATGAAGTCGACGAGGACGAATTGCGCACGGCCGTCGGCAAGTACTTCGAGGTCGACGACGTGCGGCCGGCAGCGGTGCACGGCAACATGCTCGAGGTACCCGGCATGCCGCCCTGGCCGCATCCGCGCGACGACAAGGGCCGCGTGATGATGCCCGCCTACCTACTGAGCGCGCACAAGGCTTAGGTAGTGCCTTGCAGGAAGATGCCCGCCAAGTGGTGACCGACGTTGGACAGACCCGAGACCACGCTGTCGACCGCGAGCGGCAGCGTGCCGACGTTGCCGAATCCGGAGATGGCACGACCCCAGTTCGAGATACCTGATATGCCGTCGCCGAAGACGTTCAACCCCGAGCTGGACAACAATCCCAGTGGATTCTGGTTGACGAAGCCCGACAAACCGGTTCCCCGGTTGTAGAAGCCCGAGCTTCCGCCGACGCCACTGTTGAAGAAGCCGGACGACGGGTTGTCCACCGCGTTGAAGAAGCCGGGGACCGGTGGGAGCTGAATTTCGGCGATCGTGGTCGCATCCAAAGTGATGCTCGGGATGTCGATGGCCGGCAGCAGGAAGTCGCTCAGTCCGATCGGCGGAATGGTCAACGGCGGAGTGGCGAACGGCCGGATGGTTATCTCCGGAAGGTCGAACTGGCCGAGGTTGATAGGCGGGATGGAGATGCCCGGCAGGCTGAACCGTGGCCAGCTGACCGTCGGTAGGTTGAACGGTTCCAAGTGGATTGGCGGGATCGTGATGGGGTCGATCTTGAAGCCGGAAAGGGTAATCGGCGGAATACTGTAGGGATCACCACCGGGGCCGCTGATGGTGAGTGTCGGCAGCGTCATGGCGCCGATCTGAATGCTGGGTAAGCCGAACTGGCCGATAGAGCCGCCCGCATTACTGATGGAAATCGGAATGGTGAACGAACTCAGGGTGACACCGAGCTCAGGCAAGATGATACCGGTATCGATCAGCCGGATGAGCGTCTGGCCACCGCCGGCCACACCGATGACGAAACTCGGAATCGACAGCGTCGGAATAGTAATCGGCGGCACGGTAACCGACGGCAGACTCCACGGATCAATCGTGACCAGGGGCGTCTTGAAAAGTGGAATCTCAATCCGGGGAAGGGTTACCTGTGACACCTCGAGAGGCGGCGTGGTGATCTGCGGCAGGTCGAACCCACCTATGCGGAAGGAGGGCAGCGATCCGGGCTCGATAATGATCGGCGGAACCGTGATGGCCGGCAGTTCGAATTCGGCCAGACCGATCGGCGGCAGGACGAAGCCCGGGAACTGGATCGACGGGATGGAGATCTCGGGCAGGTCGAACGCACCTACCGGGATCGGCGGGATATGTATGGGGGGCAGCGTGATATCGGGTGTGCCGATCCTGAAGTAGGCGCCGCCTTGCTGGTTGCCGGTGAAGAAGAACCCGTTGTTCTGGTTGCCAGAGTTGTAAGCGCCCGTATTTATGCTGCCGGAGTTGGCGAATCCGGTATTGGTGTTGCCGGTATTGAAGCTGCCGGTATTGATCGATCCCGGGTTGACGTCGCCGGTGTTGTAGTTGCCGACGTTGTAATTGCCCGAGTTGGTCGTGCCTGCGTTGAAATTGCCGGTATTGAAGGTGCCGGGATTGAAGAATCCCGTGTTTGCGATACCTGAATTACCGAGCCCGGTGTTGTAGCTGCCGGAGTTGAAGAGACCAAAGTTTCCGGTACCGGAGTTGAAGAAGCCGATGTTGCCGTTCCCGGAGTTGAACAAACCGATGTTGTTGGTGCCCGAGTTCAGTTGGATCCCGGTCTGGTTGTTTCCGGTGAGCCCGATGCCGACATTGTTGTTCCCGGTATTGGCGAAGCCGATATTGAAGTTCCCCGCATTCGCGAATCCCTGATTGCCGGTGCCGAAGTTGCCCAGCCCCAGATTCGAGATGCCCAAGTTACCCCAACCGAAATTCGAATCGCCGAAGTTTCCAGATCCGATGTTGAAGTTTCCGAGATTGCCGTTGCCGAAGTTGGCAATGCCGACGTTGCCCAGGCCGATGTTGGAAGCGCCGACGTTGGCGAGACCGATTGTGATGTCGAGTGTCCTGGTGGCTGCTGCGGCTAACGGCGTGCCCGCGGCCGCGCCGAGCAGGCCCTTCAACGGCGCGACAAACGGCTCGAGTGCTGACACCGCTGCCGACGCTCCGCTGTAGTAGCCGATCATCGCGGCTACATCCTGCGCCCACATCTCCTCGTAGACGGCCTCGGCGGCCGCGATCGCCGGCGCATTGAATCCCAAAATGTTCGACAGCACCAACTGCACGAAGTTGGACCGGTTGGCGGCCACCGCGAGCGGATGCACGGTCGCGGCCACTGCCGACTCGAATGCGCTGACGACCGCTTTGGCCTGCGCGGCCGCGCCGAGCGCCTGAGTGGAAGCCGCGCTCAGCCAGGCGGAGTACGGCGCCGCCGCCACCGACATCGCCGCGGACGCCGGGCCCTGCCATGCCTGACCGGTCAGGCCCGAGGTGACAGAGGCGAATGATTCTGCCGCTGAACTCAATTCGGCGGCCAGAGCATCCCAGGCGCCGGCCGCCTCCAGCATCGGGCTTGGTCCGGCACCGGTAAAGAGTCGCAACGAGTTGAGTTCTGGCGGCAACACAAAGAAGCTCATCGGAAACCTTCCTGACGGGGCCGACGTCAAAGCGGATCACCGGGCAGGGTGCACAGGCGCCCACCCTGTTCATGCACCTCAACACGTACCGAGCGTCAAGCTACTCCACACACGCGCAATATGACCAGTGCTTCGCCGCGATTCCCAGACCTTTTGCACGGAGCCAGGGCTCCGCGGCGCAGTCCTGGTTTTGTATTCAAACCGCGGCGGTCGCCGCCGTCGCCTCGATCAACGTCTCTGCGAATGTCTCCAGATCGTCCGGTGTGGTGTCGACGTGCGGGGAAATGCGCAGCACTGGCGTCGTCAGCTCCAGCGGAGCCCGTTGCACACCCGCGTACGTCGTCAAGATCCGCCGCTCAGCCAGCAACCAGGACCGGACGGCCTCGACGTCGGCACCGTCCACCGGCAGCAACGTGGTGATGGCACTGGATTCTTCGACCTCCTCGACCACCAGCCACCCGTCAACGTCGGCCAGCAGCGAACGCGCCGCCGCCCCCAATTCCGCCAGCCCGGCGCGCACCTCCTCCGGACCGTAGGCCAGGTATTCGCCTACGGCCACCGAAAAGCCCACTCGCGCAGCGACATTGGCCTCTCCGAAGCCGAGCTGAGAACCCGGTACCCGCGGCGCCAACCGCGCCAACAGTTCCGGCCGCACCGCGAGCACGCCCACCCCGCGCGGTCCGGCGATCCACTTGCGCGACGAGGCATAGGTGACGTCGGCGCCCACCGCGCAATCGATCTGCCCCAGGGCTTGCGCGGCATCCACCACCAGCGGCACACCCAGTTCCCGGCACAGCTCCGCCGTCATCGCCAGCGGTTGCACGGTGCCGCGGTGACTGGCCACCGGCGTCAAATGCACCAGGTCCGGCGGATTCTCCTGCAGCACGAACGCCGCGTCGTCGATCGCCAACCGTCCGTCGTCGAGCGTCGGCAGCTGGCGTACCTCGAATCCGTGCGCGGCCATCACGGCCAGGTTCGGCCCGTACTCGCCCGGTAGGCAGGCCAGCGTGCGGCGGTCGCGCGGCCAACTGCCCAACAACAGATCCAGGGCATGCAACGAACCCGTGGTGAAGACGACTTCGGCGTCGGGCGCACCGCACAGCGTCGCCACCGCGGCGCGTCCGGCATCCAGCACCGGCTCGGCCGCGTCGGCCGCCACGTAGCCTCCGACCTCGGCCTCGTGCCGGGCATGCCGGGCGGCGGCGTCCATCGCGGCGAAGCCCTGCCGTGAGCAGGCCGCGCTGTCCAGGTGCAGCCCGGCCACCGGGGGGCGGGCGTCGCGCCAACGCTGTGCCAGCGAGCTCATTTAATGGCCAGCGACAGACCGAAGTCACCGGGGGCGTCGGTCCACCACCGGATGCGACGCAAACCCGACTCGGCCAATTCGTCCCCGACCGCATCCGGACGGAATTTGCAGGACACTTCGGTGAGCATCTCTTCACCGGCGTCGAAGTCGACGGTCAGGTCGAGAGCACCGACGTGGACCCGCTGCCGACGGTCCGAGCGCAGCCACATCTCGATGCGTTCCTCGTCGGCGTTCCACCGCGCGACGTGCTGGTAGGCGTCGACGTCGAAATCTCCGTCGAGTTGCCGGTTGATCACCGCCAGGACGTTGCGGTTGAAGCGGGCCGTCACCCCGGCGGCGTCGTCGTAGGCCCGGACCAGGCGACCGGTGTCCTTGACCAGATCGGTGCCCAGCAGCAGGCTGTCGCCGGGCGACATCACCCCGGACAGAGCCGCCAGGAACTCGGCGCGCGGCCCCGGGGTGAGGTTGCCGATAGTGGAGCCCAGAAAGACGAACAGCCGGCGGCCGCCCTCGGGGATCTCGGACAGGTGCTCTTCGAAATCGCCACAGACCGCGTGGATCTCGACTCCGGCGTACTCCCGCTGGATCGCCTCCGCGGCGGTCGCCAGCATGCCCGCGTCGACGTCGAACGGCACGAAGCTGCGCAGGGCACCGCGCTCGCACAGGGCGTCGAGCAACATGCGGGTCTTTTCCGACGTTCCACTGCCCAGTTCGACCAGGGTGTCGGCCTGGCTCGCCGAGGCGATCTCGGCGGACCGGTCACGCAGGATCGCGGCCTCGGCACGGGTCGGGTAGTACTCCGGTAGCCGGGTGATCTGGTCGAACAGGTCGCTGCCGACGGAGTCATAGAACCACTTGGGCGGCAACGACTTCGGTGTCTTCTGTAAGCCGTGGAACACGTCGTGACGCAACGCGTGCAGAGCGGCGTCCTCGGCGAGATGATTCGACAGCGTCAGCGTCATTCGAGTCCTTTCGGCGGTGCAGTGCTGTTCAGAGGAGTCACGGTCACGCCGTCGGCGTCGACTTGCACCAGGTGGCGGTCGGGCACGTCTGTCCAGTTCGGGTCGTCGTCATAGGGTTCGCTGGCCAGGACGATCCCGTCGTCGCGGCGCAGGATGGACAGGGTGTCCCCCCACGCGGTCGCGACGAGCCGAAAACCGTTGGCCGCCAGAATGTTCAGCCTGGCCAAGGGGTCGGCGGTGCCGATCTCGATGACGGTGTCGCCCAACGCTTCCATGCCACGGTCGAAGATGGTTGCCGCGAGAAGCGCGCTGTCGCAGGAAGATTCGGCGGACGAAGAGGGCGGCAGCACGGTGCGGTCGACGACGCCGTTGTGCGACAGCAGCCACTGGCCGTCGGTGAAGGGCGCGGTCGCGCTGGGTTCGATGGGCATGCCGAGGGTTGCCGACCGTACCGCCGCCACCACGCAATGGCTGTGCAGCGCAGGGGCGATGGACTCGAAGGACGCCTCTCCCCACAGCGGCGCCGCGCTGCGCCAGCGTCGCGGGGTGGTCGCATCGAAGAAACCGACGCCCCAACCGTCGGCGTTCATCAGACCGTGCTTCTGCCGCCGCGGGGCGTAGGACTGCACGCGCAGGCCCTGCGGCGGGTCGAGCACCAGTGACGAGACACTCACCGCGGCGCCGAGCCATCCCAGATGACGGCACATCAGACGGGCGCCTCGACGTCCCAAGCCAGGCGCACACCGGAGAAGATCTGGCGACGGTAGGGGTGGTCCCAGTTGCGGAAGCTGGGCCGCAGAATCGACGACGCCACGGCCCACGATCCGCCCCGCAGCACCCGGTAGTCGCCGTCGAAGAAGGGCTGCGAATAGCGCTGGTAGATCATCGGCACGAAGCCCGGCCACGGCCGCAGTGGAGAGCTGGTCCACTCCCACACATCGCCGAGCATCTGCTCGACCCCGTAGGCCGACGCGCCGGCGGGGTATGCGCCGACGGGTGCGGGACGCAGGGCGTTGCCGTCTAGGTTGGCCTGCTCACCGGACGGCTCGTCGTCTCCCCAGGGGAACCGACGGCGCGCCCCGGCCACCGGATCCCACGCGCAAGCCTTCTCCCATTCGACCTCGGTGGGCAGTCGGGCACCGGCCCAGGCCGCGTAGGCCTCGGCCTCGAAGTAGCTGATGTGCTGTACCGGCTCATCGGCGGGGATGCGCTCGACGTAGCCGAACCGGGTGCGCGTGCCGGCGTTCCAGAACTGCGGCGCAGTAAGCCCCGCTTGCCGGCGATGCTGCCAGCCCCGATCCGACCACCACCGGGGCTGGGCGTAGCCGCCGTCGTCGACGAATTCTTGCCATTCCCCGTTGGTGACCGGCACCCGCCCGATCCGGAAGGCCGGCACGTCCACGACGTGCGCGGGTCGTTCGTTATCCAGCGAGGACGGCTCGGTCGCAGCGTCCACGCCCAGCACGAAGGGCCCGCCGGGCACCAGCACCGACGTGCCCCGCACACCGTCCCGGCCGGGCGGCAACGCGGCGGTATCGCGCAATAGCGGCACTCCGGTGCGCAGGTTCAGCGCCTGCAGCATGGTTTCCCCGTGCTGGTTCTCGTGGCTGACGACCAGCCCGAACTGGAAGTCGCCGGCATCCTCGGGAAGGGCGTCGAGAACGTCCAGCGCCGCCGAGCGGACGGTGCTGCAGTAGGTCCGCGCCTGGGTCGGCGACAGCAGAGGCAGGTCCACTCGGCTGGCCCGGGAATGCACGAACGCGTCGTAGAGCCTCTCGACCTGCGGTGACAGCGTTCCGGGGCGGTTCGGGTCGCCGTCCCGCAGCAGCCAGAGTTCCTCCTGCTGACCGATGTGGGCCAGATCCCAGACCAGCGGGCTCATCAGCGGGTCGTACTGCCGGCGCAGTTCGTCGTCGTCGAAGTCGACCAACCGCAATGTGCGTGTGCGTGCCCGCGCCAGATCGTCGGCGAGGCGTTGTCGTGCGATCACGACTCGCCCAGCGCCAACCGGGAGACCACACCGGCGATGCCGTGTTGGATCACCCGCTCGGAAAAGTCGTCGGCCGGGCTGCGTCCGACTTCGACGTCGAGCATCAGCCGCTGCATCGGTTCGGCCAGCTCGGCCGGCGCCCGTTCGGCGGCAATGCCGACGCAACGGTTGGCGGCGGTGTAGAGCCGCCGGTCGCGCAGCCCGAGCCGGGCCGCGGTGTCCCAGGCGGTGGCCACCGACTCGACCGCCTCCGCCGCGAGGTCGGCCGCGACGGGATCGTCGAGCAGGGTCACCAACGTGAACACCAGCGCGGGCCAGACCGCCTCGGGCACGCTGTCCAGATAGCGGATTTCCAGCCACTGGCGCGGCCGCACCGGCGGGAACAGCGTGGTCAGGTGGTATTCCAGATCGGCCTGGGTGGGGCGGCGACCCCCGAGCAGCACCCGCCCGTCCACCCAGTCGGTGAACGGCACGTAGTGCGTGATCGCGGTCGCCTGCTGCGGGTCCGCACTTCGGAGCAACATCACCGGAGCCTTCAACGCGTACCGCGCCCAGTCGGTGCCGGGATCGTCAGCGCTGGCTCCGAGGATCGGTCCGCACCGTGCGGAGTCCATCTGTCCCCACACCCGCTGTCGGGTGGACTGCCAACCGGAGAACTCGCCGCCCAGCATCGGTGAGTTGGCGGCGATCGCGATCATCGTCGGCCCCAGCGCGTGCGCCAGCCGGACCCGCGCGGGCCAGCCGGCCTGCGGTCCGGCGTCCAGGTTGACTTGGATCGACGCCGTGGAGGTCATCATCGCCGCACCGGCAGCCCCGCTATGGCTGGCGGCAAAGAACTGTTCCATCGCTCGGTAGCGCGCGCCGGGGTGGATCCGCGCCGGTGACCGCAACGGATCGGTGCCGAGCAACACCAACCCCAGGCCCGCATCGGCAAAGGCGGACCGGAGCTCGGCCTGGTCGCGTTTCATCGCATCGATCGCAGCGAGCGCCCCGTCGGCCGGCGGGCCCGAAAGCTCGACGGCGCCACCGGGTTCGACGGTGATGGCACTGCCGCCGGGTAGCGGACTGAGCCACTTGATGACGCGCAGGATCTCGTCCCAGGCCGGCCTGCGAAGCGGATCGGCCGGGTCGAAACAGTGCGCCTCGACCTCCAGGCCGATGCGCCGCAGCGGACCGTCCGCCAGACAACCGTCGGCGATCTGCTGCGCGACGGCCGCCGAGCTGCCCAGCTCCGCGTCGCCTCCGTCGACTTGCGGTGCGGAGGCGGTCGGGGCGCTGCGTGTCATCTCACGCTCCCTCCGGAACCGGCCGGACGCGCGGCTAGCGGAACGGCAACCACCATCACTTCATCTTCCAGATGGTGCCGACATATTCCCGCACGGTTTGAGCGCACGAGTTAGACAGGTACCCAATTTCCTTCCCGCAGCCGACTTCAGGATCCGGCCGTCCTCATCCACCCAGCGAAGTCGCGGACTAGCGTCCCGGTGGACTGCTGGGAGCGGTGCTGGTCGGGGCCTGGCCCGGCCCTGCGGGGCCGCCGGGCCCGCCCACCCCCGGTGGTGGGAAGCCCGGAGGCGGTCCGGGGAACCGATAGGGCCAGCCCGCACCCGGGCCGCCGGGACCGCCCTGCTCGAACGAGCCGTGATGATGACGATGGTGATGGCACTTGCCGGCACCCAGCACCATGGCGCCGGCGAAGAACAGCGTCGACGCGATGAACAGGATGCCGGCGACGATCACCACCCATGCCGCCACGCGATACAACCGTGGCGGCTTTTCGTGGTGGTGGGGAGGCGGGGGCGGCGGCGGGGTGTCGGGGGACGCCGGTAGGGGCGGAGGCGCGGCTGGATCACTCATGTCTTCGAATATCGCGCAGGCCTACGACACCGTAAAGGGGCGCGGCTGCAAAGTTGTCATGAATTGACGTAACCCGGTGCTCAGGTGAGCACCGGGCTACTGGGTTGTCGTGTCAGCGGCCGGGTGTCGGAGACGCAGTGGTCGACGGCGCGACCGAGGACGGCACCTGGCCGGGACCACCGGGACCGGATCCCGGGCTCACCGCCGGGGCGCCGCCGTTGTTGTTGTTGTTCCAGTGGTGATACATCGCCGGGTGGTGCTTGTGGTGCCGGTGATGCCCGCCGCCATGTCCGCTGGCGAGGCCCAGCCGGAAACCGGTGAAGAAGATGACCGAGACGATGAAGACGACGCCGGCGACGATGGCGACCCATGCCGCCGCCTTGAATACCTTGGGGGTCCGGCGCTCGAGTGGGGGCGCGACCGCGGTGGTCGTCGTTGTTGGTGGGGTGTCAGCGATTTGGCTCATAGAACCGATGATGCCCACCGGACCAGTAGTCACAGCTATGCGCCAGTTATGGAACAGCTGTGAGCGTCAGAGGGTGGCTAGAGCTGTGCGGCCAATAGCTCGGCGATCTGAATGGTGTTCAGCGCCGCGCCTTTTCGCAGGTTGTCCCCCGAAATGAACAACGCCAGACCGCGTCCGTCCGCAACTCCGGGGTCCTGCCGGATGCGGCCGACCAACGACTCGTCGACGCCGGCGGCGTCCAACGGGGTGGGCACGTCGACCAGCTTCACGCCCGGCGCCTCGTCCAGCAGTTGGCGGGCCCGTTCCGGCGAGATGGGCCGGGCGAACTCGGCGTTGATCGACAGCGAGTGCCCGGTGAACACCGGAACCCGCACACAGGTCCCGCTGACCAGCAGGTCCGGAATCCCCAGGATCTTGCGGCTCTCGAAGCGCAACTTCTGGTCCTCGTCGGTCTCCCCGGAGCCGTCGTCCACCAACGAACCGGCCAGCGGCACCACATTGAATGCGATCGGCGCGACGTACTTGCGGGGCGCCGGGAAGTCCACCGCACGTCCGTCGTGCACCAGTGCCTCCGCACCGTCGACGACGGCGCGCGCCTGGGTCGCCAGCTCCTCCACTCCGGCCAGCCCGCTGCCGGAGACGGCCTGGTAGGAGGAGGCGATGAAGCGAGTCAGCCCGGCTTCGTCGTGCAGGACTTTGAGCACCGGCATCGCGGCCATCGTGGTGCAGTTCGGGTTGGCGATAATGCCCTTGGGCCTGTTGGCCGCGTCGCGGGTGAAGTTCACCTCGGACACCACCAGCGGCACGTCGGGGTCTTTGCGCCACGCCGACGAGTTGTCGATCACCGTCACCCCGGCCGCGGCGAATCGCGGCGCCTGCACCTTCGACATGGCGCCGCCGGCCGAGAACAACGCGATGTCCAGGCCGCTCGGGTCGGCGGTCTCGGCGTCCTCGACCTCGATCTCCTGGCCGCGGAACGGCAACTTGCGGCCCTGTGAGCGGGCGGAGGCGAAGAACCGGACCGACGTCACCGGGAAGTCACGCTCGTCCAGCAACGTGCGCATCACCTGGCCCACCTGACCGGTGGCGCCGACAACTCCTATGGCAACCACTTACCGCCCCGTCCCCGCGTACACCGTCGCCTCCTCCGCGCCGCCGAGCCCGAACGCCTCGTGCAGTGCAACAACGGCCTTGTCCAATTCGGTGTCGCGGCAGAGCACCGAGATCCGGATCTCGGAGGTGGAGATCAGTTCGATGTTGACGCCCACCGCGGCCAGCGCCTCGCAGAACGTCGCCGTGACACCGGGATGGCTGCGCATACCGGCACCGATCAGCGAAACCTTGCCGATGTGGTCGTCGTAGAGCAGCTGGGTGAAGCCGATCTCGTCCTTGAGCGAATCGAGCTTGGCCACCGCGGTCGGTCCGCTGTCGCGCGCGCAGGTGAAGGTGATGTCGGTCTTGCCGTCCTCGACCTTGGAGACGTTCTGCAGCACCATGTCGATGTTCACGTCGGCGTCGGCGACGGCGCGGAACACCTTGGCCGCGTAGCCGGGGATGTCCGGGATGCCGACGATGGTCACTTTGGCCTCGCTGCGGTCGTGCGCGACACCGGTGAGGATGGGGTCTTCCATGGATATGTCCTTGATCGATCCGACGACGACGGTGCCGGGTTTGTCCGAGTACGACGACCGGACGTGCACCGGCAGTTCGTAACGGCGGGCGTATTCGACGCAGCGCAGCATCAGCACCTTGGCGCCGCAGGCCGCCATCTCGAGCATCTCCTCGAAGGTGACGGTGTCGAGCTTGCGGGCATTGGGCACGATCCGCGGGTCGGCGCTGAAGATGCCGTCGACGTCGGTGTAGATCTCGCAGACGTCGGCGCCCAGCGCCGAGGCCAGGGCGACCGCGGTGGTGTCCGAACCGCCGCGACCCAACGTGGTGACGTCGCGGGTGTCCTGACTGACGCCCTGGAACCCGGCGACCAGGACGATCCGGCCCTCGTCGAGCGCGGCCTGCAACCGGCCCGGCGTGACGTCGATGATCTTGGCGTTGCCGTGCGTGCCGGTGGTGATCACGCCGGCCTGCGAACCGGTGAACGAACGGGCGTGGGCGCCCAGCGACTCGATCGCCATGGCCACCAACGCATTCGAGATGCGCTCACCGGCGGTCAGCAGCATGTCGAGTTCGCGCGGCGGCGGCACCGGGCAGACCTGCTGAGCCAGATCCAGCAGGTCATCAGTGGTGTCACCCATCGCGGAGACGACGACGACCACGTCATTGCCCTGCTTCTTCGTCTCCACGATCCGCTCGGCTACGCGGCGGATCCGGTCGGCGTCGGCCACCGATGATCCGCCGTATTTCTGCACGACGAGCGCCACTGAAATGTTCCTGTCTGGGGCTTCGGGGTACGGGTTTCTCCCATTTAGTCCACAACAGGATACGGGGCCGCGCATCTCCAATTTTCTCGATGCGCCAGCGCGACCGGTCCTGACAAGCTGCGTAGCATCCGGCGCACCGGCCGATACGGTGCAGATGTGACCGACGACACCGAGGAAGAAGCCGGCGGTATCGGGCACCGGCTGGCTCGCGTGCGGGATCGACTGCGGAAACGGCCCACGGCGAATGTGACCTACCGCATTGCGGTGGGCATCGTCGGGTCGGCTCTGCTGGTCGGCGGTATCGTCGCGATCCCGTATCCGGGTCCGGGTTGGGCGATCGTCTTCCTGGGGTTGGCCGTGCTGGCCAGCGAGTTCGGCGTCTTCCGGCGGCTCCTGGACTATGTCCGCGATCGCTATGACACCGCGATGGGGTGGTTTCGCCGACAGCACTGGGCAGTGCAAGCGGTCGGGACGGTCTTCACCGCCGTGGTGACGGTCGCGACGTTGTGGCTGATGGGGGTGTTCGGCTGGATGGCCCGTTTGGTGGGCTGGGACTGGGCGTGGTTGAAGAGTCCCATCGGGCTCGGCGGATAGTGCGTCTGCCTACAAGTGCGGTTTTGGTGAACAAGCCCAGAGCGGTAGAGTGCAGGACGTGCAGCGGGTGCTCCTTCTCGGACGCCGCGACGGGGTCTGATCCAGACTGGCTTCCCGTCGCGGGAATTCGCGATGCGCCGGTCTGAGGTTCCTCACTCACACACCCTGGAGCACCAACCGTGACCAATCCTGATTCACCCGACGCTTACGTATCGGCTCGGACCGTCGTCAAACCCGCCGGCCCGCCCCGGCCCGGCCAGCCTTCCTGGAATCCGCAACGTGGCTCGTCGATGCCGGTCAACCGGTATCGCCCGTTCGCCGACGAGGTCGAGCCCATTCGCCTGGCCGACCGAACCTGGCCCGACCGCGTCATCGAACACGCGCCGCTGTGGTGCGCGGTGGACCTGCGCGACGGCAACCAGGCGCTGATCGACCCGATGAGCCCGGCCCGCAAGCGTCGCATGTTCGACCTGCTGGTCCGGATGGGCTACAAGGAGATCGAGGTCGGCTTCCCGTCGGCCAGCCAGACCGACTTCGACTTCGTCCGCGAGATCATCGACGACGGCGCCATCCCGGACGACGTCACCATCCAGGTACTGACCCAATGCCGGCCCGAGCTGATCGAGCGGACGTTCGAAGCGTGCGACGGCGCGCCGCAGGCGATCGTGCATTTCTACAACTCGACGTCGATCCTGCAGCGCCGGGTGGTCTTCCGCGCCGACCGGGCGGCGGTGCAGGCGATCGCCACCGACGGGGCACGCAAGTGCGTCGAGGAGGCGGCGAAATACCCCGGCACCCGGTGGCGCTTCGAATACTCACCGGAGTCCTACACCGGGACCGAGCTGGAATACGCCCGTGACGTGTGCAACGCCGTCGGCGAGATCATCGGGCCGACGCCGGACAACCCGATCATCTTCAACCTGCCGGCCACCGTGGAGATGGCCACGCCGAACGTCTACGCCGATTCGATCGAGTGGATGAGCCGCAACTTGGCGAACCGCGACTCGGTGATCCTGAGCCTGCACCCGCACAACGACCGCGGAACCGCCGTCGCCGCAGCCGAATTGGGTTACCAAGCCGGGGCCGACCGGATCGAGGGCTGCCTGTTCGGCAACGGCGAGCGCACCGGCAACGTCTGCCTGGTCACGCTGGGGCTGAACCTGTTCTCCCGCGGCGTGGACCCGCAGATCGACTTCTCCAACATCGACGAGATCCGCCGCACGGTCGAGTACTGCAACCAGCTGCCGGTGCACGAACGCCACCCGTACGGCGGCGACCTGGTCTACACCGCGTTCTCGGGCAGTCACCAGGACGCGATCAACAAGGGCTTAGACGCGATGAAGCTGGATGCAGATGCGGCAGACGTCGATATGGACGACATGCTCTGGCAGGTGCCGTACCTGCCGATCGACCCCAAGGACGTCGGGCGCACCTACGAGGCGGTGATCCGGGTCAACTCGCAGTCCGGCAAGGGCGGGGTGGCCTACATCATGAAGGCCGACCACGGCCTGGCGTTGCCGCGACGGCTGCAGATCGAGTTCTCGCAGGTCATCCAGAAGCTGGCGGACGGCGAGGGCGGCGAGGTGTCGCCGAAGGAGATGTGGGAGGCGTTCTCCGAGGAATACCTGGCCCCGGTGCTGCCGCTGGAGCGGATCAAGCAGCGCGTCGACGCCGACGAGGAAGACACCGGCACCACCAGCATCACCGCGACCGTGAAGATCGACGGCGTGGAGACCGAGATCAGCGGGGCCGGAAATGGGCCGCTGGCCGCGTTCGTCGACGCGCTGGGCGGGGTGGGGTTCGACGTGGCGGTGCTCGACTACTCCGAGCACGCGATGAGCTCGGGCGACGATGCTCAGGCCGCGGCGTATGTGGAGGTTTCGGTGTCGATCGCGAGCGCGGTGACGCCGGGCGAAGCGGGTCGGCACCCATCAGGCCCGGTGGCCGGCAAGACTGTGTGGGGTGTGGGTATCGCGCCGTCGATCACCACCGCGTCGCTGCGCGCCGTCGTGTCGGCGGTCAACCGGGCGTCCCGCTAGTTCCGAGGGCAAACCCGGCCCTGGGGGGTCGGGTCGGGCCGGGTTTGCGGTTTTGTTAGCTGGCGGGAGAGCCCCCGATCGAAATCGCTTACCGCCGGGACGGTTCGGGCTTCTCTCTTACATATGTTGAATAGCCCGGACCCGCCGCGACGAAACGTCAGAACAAAACGAACTGGTCGTCGTCGGCGGCGGCCGGGACGAACTCCTCCATGCTCCTGCCGCCCACCACGGACCCGACACAGTCCATGAACAACGCATCCGACACCACCGGCACCCCTAATTGCAGGGCGTGATAGCCCTTGCCCTGCTCGGGTGCGGGGTCGTTGCAGACCACCAACGACGTGGCACGGTCGACGTCGTCGCTGTAGGCCAGCCCGGCATTCAGGATCCGCTCGACTAGTTCGTCGTGGGTGCGCCCCACCTCGGCGGCCAGCGCCACCCGCATGCCCTGGACCAGCGGCCGGCCCGAGACGTAACGGCCCGGGTTGAGATACGGGCACGGCATCCGGGCGGCCAGCACCTTGAGCGGTCGCAGCTCGTCATGGGTCACCCGGCCGTTCGGCCAGCTGCGCCGGGTCACCGGGTGCACCGGTAGCCAGACGTCGCGGGCCCGCGCGCGTTGCAGCGCGGCGGCCAGCACTCCGGTGAGCACCATCGCGTCGTCGAACGCGTCATGCGGCCGTTCCTGGGTGACACCCCAGTGCGCGGCCAGCGTCTCCAGCCGCAGATTCGGCACGCCGAGCTCCAGCCGCCGGGCCAACTCCACGGTGCACATCACCGAATCGACCGGCAGCTCGGCGCCGGCCATCTCGGCCTCGGCGGCCAGGAACGAGTAGTCGAACGCGACGTTGTGGGCCACCAGTGTGCGGTCGCGCAGCACCTCGACGACGTCGTCGACGATCTCGGCGAACTGAGGCTGATCCTCCAGCATCGCGGCCGTGAGCCCGTGCACGTGCGTGGGGCCCGGGTCCACTCCGGGATTGAGCAGGCTGACCACCGACTGCTCGACCCGCCCGGCGCCGTCGAGGCCCAGCGCGGCGATGCTGATGATCCGGGCCTGACCGGGGCGAAAACCCGAGGTCTCGACGTCGATGACGGCCCATCCCGCGTCCGGCTCGCGCGCCGGGCGGCCCCAGGACATCGGGTTCATGGGTCGAGGATGGCACGTCGGGCCGACATCGCCGGGTCGCTGACGCGTCGTGTCGCCGGCCCGGAAACTTTGGTCGGCGACCCGCTGCACCCGGCGCGAAGCGCCGCGTTTGCGATCGCCTGTAAAAAACTTTGGTCGGCGACCCGCTGCACCCGGCGCGAAGCGCCGCGTTTGCGATCGCCTTTAAACTTCCCGGGTGATCACCGCCCGCGCACGCCTCGCTCTCGCCGCCGGCGCCAGCGCGCGCTGGGCGTCGCGGGTCACCGGGCGCGGCGCGGGCGCCATGATCGGCGGGCTGGTCGCGATGACGCTGGACCGCTCGGTGTTGCGGCAGCTCGGCACCGGCCGGCGCACGGTCGTGATCACCGGAACCAACGGCAAGTCCACCACCACCCGGATGACGGCGGCGGCTTTGGGCACATTAGACCCAAATGAGCGGGTGGCCACCAACGCCGAGGGCGCCAACATGGACGCCGGGCTGGTGGCCGCGTTGGCCGCCGACCGCCGGGCCGGGCTGGCCGCCCTGGAAGTCGACGAGATGCACGTGCCACACGTGTCGGACGCCGTCGAGCCGGCCGCCGTCGTACTGCTGAACCTGTCGCGTGATCAGCTGGACCGGGTCGGTGAGATCAACGTCATCGAGCGCACGCTGCGTGCCGGGCTGGCCCGGCATCCGGACGCGGTCGTCGTCGCCAACTGCGACGACGTGCTGATGACCTCGGCCGCCTACGACAGCCCGAACGTGGTGTGGGTCGCCGCCGGCGGCTCGTGGGCCAACGACTCGGTCAGCTGCCCTCGCAGCGGCGAGGTGATCGTGCGGGAGTCCGGTCATTGGTATTCCACGGGCGCCGACTTCAAGCGGCCGAGTCCGCAGTGGTGGTTCGACGACGAAACCCTGTACGGACCCGACGGACTGACGCTGCCGATGCACCTCGCGCTGCCGGGGGCGGTGAACCGGGGCAACGCGGCCCAGGCCGTCGCCGCCGCGGTCGCGTTGGGCGCCGACCCCGCCAAGGCCGTCGGGGCGGTCGCTGGCGTCGACGAAGTGGCCGGGCGCTACCGGACGGTCCGGATCGGCGGGCATGAGGCTCGGATCCTGTTGGCCAAGAACCCCGCCGGCTGGCAGGAGGCGCTGTCGATGGTGGACAAACACGCCGACGGCGTGGTGATCGCGGTCAACGGTCAGGTGCCCGACGGCGAGGACCTGTCCTGGTTGTGGGATGTGCGGTTCGAGCACTTCGAAGAAACCCGCGTTGTTGCGGCGGGCGAACGCGGCACCGACCTGGCCGTGCGACTGGGGTACGCCGGAGTCGAGCACACGCTGGTGCACGACACAATGGCGGCCATCGCCTCCTGCCCGCCCGGACGGGTCGAGGTCGTCGCCAACTACACCGCCTTCCTGCAGTTGAACCGGAGGCTGGCCCGCAATGGCTGAGTCCACGGTGCGGATCGGGCTGGTGCTGCCCGATGTGATGGGCACCTACGGCGACGGCGGCAACGCCGTGGTGCTGCGGCAACGGTTGCTGTTGCGCGGCATACCGGCCGAGATCGTCGAGATCACGCTCGGCGACCCGGTGCCGGACTCGCTGGACCTGTACACCCTCGGTGGCGCGGAGGACTACGCGCAGCGGCTGGCCACCCGGCACCTGATCCGCTATCCCGGCCTGCAACGGGCGGCCGAGCGCGGCGCGCCGGTGCTGGCGATCTGCGCGGCGGTCCAGGTGCTGGGGCACTGGTATGAGACGTCGTCGGGCGAACGGGTCGACGGCGTCGGGATGCTGGATGCGACTACCTCACCGCAGGACAAGCGGACCATCGGCGAGCTGGTCGCCAAGCCGCTGCTACCCGGATTGACGCAGCAGCTGACGGGATTCGAAAACCACCGTGGCGGAACGGAATTGGGCTCCGAAGCTGCACCGCTGAGTGCGGTGGTCAAGGGTGCGGGTAACCGCGCCGGCGACGGGTGCGACGGCGTGGTGCAGGGCAGTGTGGTGGCGACCTACATGCACGGGCCGTGTCTGGCGCGGAATCCGGAGCTGGCCGATCTGCTGCTGGGCAAAGTCGTCGGTGCGCTGGCGCCGCTGGAGCTTCCCGAGGTCGATCTGCTGCGCCGCGAGCGGTTGGCTGCGCGCTGATTTCGGTCTGTTCTGTCTGACGTTGACGGACCGCTTTTCTGTAACGCAACGGTTTGATCGGACCGTTTGAGCATTCTAAGACGTGGGTGACATGTGTGATCTGGGATTGCGCGGCTTGTTCCTGCGTGTACATGTAGCCCTCGGTGCTGTAGGCGGTTTTGACTTCTGACCGCTGAACAATCTGGACACTGGTTGTGAGACGTGAAAAGACGCTTGCCAGGCGCGCACGACCTGAACGTTGGTTCTGCCGATGTCGGCGACCGATTCTCGTTTCTCTAGGAGAGCAGCGTGATCATCTGTGCGTCCTGCGACAGGGGCGAATGCAGTACGGCGCATTTCCTTGGCCGGTAGCCTCAAGTTGATCCTGGCAAGCCGCATTCTTTGGGGGTGAGAAGTTTGGCCAATCGGTTCACGTTGAACCCCCACGTAGTGCGCGGGTTCGCCCACGAGGTGTACGGGGTATCCGACCGGCTGAGCGACATTCGAGCGGACGTCATCCTTGGCGAGGGTGCAGCGGCGTGCGCGGGTAGCGCGCTGGTGTCGGGGTTGGCCCTGCATGCCGCGGAGCAACACGGTCATGTGCAGGCGTTAGCGGCGCATTTCGACGGTTTCGGCGATTGGGTGCGCGACACGGTGCATGCCTTCGAACAACTCGACGGCAATTTGTCTTCGACACCACCAAATCCGCGTACTGGATGACGCTGCGGATCTCCCAAGTTCGGGACTGGAAATTGGACGGGTTGGTCAACACCGCGGCCGGGTTGCGCAGCGGCGCCGAGCAGATGAGCCAAGGCGGGTTGACCGTGATCAACGAGCTCGCCGGCATCGACACCGACTGGCAAGGCGAAGCACGTGACGCCGCGGTGGTGCGCTCCAAAGACTCCGCCGGCATGTTGCAACGAAAAGCTGAGCGCTGGCACAACGCCGCCGCTGTCCTCGACCAAGCCGCCCAACAGCTCGGACTGCTGCGCACCGCCATCCTGGATAGGGTCGATGACCCCGACAACAGCCGGATGTACCTCATCGGTGACGACGGCAGCGTGCAATTGACCAAAGACTATGCAGCAACCCTCCAAGATGAGGTGGAGCAGCGGCGTGCGGCGATAGCTCGCGCCCGTCTGGAAACGGAGCTGCGATCGCTGCTGGCGACGGCGGCGTTATCCGCCCAGCAGTACGACGAAGCCACGACAGCGGCGCTGGTCGGCTCCGAGTGGTACTCCCGCGGGTTCTTCCCGGGTGCGGCCGCACCGCCGACCGGCCCCATCGCAAGCGCTAACGCCAACGGGTCCGGCCCCGACCAATACGGGACCTATCACCCGGGCACACTGGGAAAAATGGGGCTTCAAGGCACCCAATTATGGGCGGAGGGACTGGTGGAAGGCGCCCGAGTAGCCGGAAACAAGTTCGCACCTGACGCCTTGGAACATTTCCTGCAAGGGTCAGGCACACCCATGATGGTCCCGGTGGACAACATGCTCTATGACATGCCCTGGTTCCGTGCCGCAGCCCAAGCCCAAACCCGCGACGCCGTAGGAATCGCTGTCGGTGCGATGCCCGCCGGGTACAGAGGACCCGTGGCCTTTCAAACCGGCTACCTCAACATCAAGCCAGACGGCACCCCAGCGCGCCCCGACAGTTCCTCCAATCCCGATTGGTGGGCGACCCTGGGTACGTTCAGCTACCAGAGCAGCGGAATAGCCACCCCCAGCGGCGAGGGCCACTATGGCATCGCCGCCCGCACCAGCATCTACGACTACTACAACTTCGACAGCACCGACCGACACCCCTGGCCGCAAGCCTCCGACCTCAACGATCTGCACCGCGCCGCCTGGGCACAAAACTTCACCACCACCGGCACCTCGAGCACCTACACGAGCACCTGGCCGTGACCCGCCACCGACACCGCATCACCCTGATCACCGCCGCGGGCCTGCTGGCCTGTGTGGCCAGCGGATGCGGACCGGGCTGGACCGACCAAGACCCGGGTATCGTCGGCGACCTCAAAGTCGACATCCCCAAATCTGCCACTTACTTCACCGGGGAAATGGGCAACGAAATTGACAGTGTCCACTTCCTCATGCCCAACGACCAATGGCGCGACTACGTCGCGCATTACTACCCCGGCAAGACGCTCAGGGAACACGCAGCACGGGAAAATGACGGGAGCGCCTCACCCCTATGCTTCGCCGTTCTACGCACGGGAACAAAGCTGAGCAGCCAGATGGTCGGCGACGACATCCAATACCGCAATACCAACAAACACGCATTCCGGATGGTCAGCGTCACCCCAGACTGCCAGCCAGGCAAAGCCTACGTGGAATGGAGCATCGGCCGACCAAAGTGAACCAACCCGCCAGCTGGATCACCCCCGGGCAGCGGCGACCGGACTCTGGCCGAGGGCGAATTTGAAGTTCCTAGGGAGTCTAGGTTGCAATCGCGTGTCGGGACCACGACGATACACCCCTGCTGAATCAATAGCCACACAAGCCCCGTAGGCCTCAAATCGTACGTGTGTTCGTCCACGAACTAGATCTTTTCGTCGGTAACAGTCTTACACTCCGTCTGCCTTTACAGATAAATCTTGAGTACGGCGGCCATGAGTGCGGCCACATCGAAATTGAAAACCAGCAGCGAAAATTCGAGTGCCGCCCTACCAGAATGCAATCTCGATATCGGGGCGAACGCAAACCGCCGACAGCCTCACACCATCGAGCGGCGACCGGTCAGCGCGCGACCCAAGGTCAGCTCGTCGGCGAACTCCAGATCGCCGCCCATCGGCAGCCCGGACGCGATCCTCGTCACGGTCAGACCGGGGATGTCGCGCAGCATCCGCACCAGGTAGGTGGCGGTGGCCTCACCCTCGGTGTTGGGGTCGGTGGCGATGATGACCTCGGTGATGTCGACGTCGTCGACCCGCTCGCCGATGCGCGTCAGCAGTTCACGGATGCGCAGCTGCTCGGGACCGATGCCCGACAACGGGTCCAGCGCCCCGCCCAGCACGTGGTAGCGACCGCGGAATTCGCGGGTGCGTTCCACGGCCTGGATGTCCTTGGGTTCCTCCACCACGCACACCAACGAGCCGTCCCGACGCGGATCGGCGCAGATCCGGCACCGCTCGTCGTCGGAGACGTTGCCGCACACCGCGCAGAACCGCACCCCGTCGCGGACCTTGCCCAACACCGCCGTCAGCCGATCGATCTCGGGCGGCTCGACCGATAGCAGGTGGAAGGCGATGCGCTGCGCGCTTTTGGGTCCGATGCCCGGCAGCTTGCCGAGCTCGTCGATCAGATCCTGAACGGGCCCTTCGAACATGCTGCAATCAGAGGCCCGGAGCGCCCGGCACACCGGGCGGCGGCGCCCCCGGCGCTGCGGGCGGTGCGGGTGGGCGCATCCCGCCGGCCAGCGCGCCCAGCCGTTCCTGGGCCATCTGGGTGACCTGCTTGGACGCGTCCCCCATCGCACCGACGATCAGATCCTGCAGGGTCTCGATGTCGTTGGGGTCGACGACCTTGGGGTCGATCTTGACGCCGATGACCTCGCCGCTGCCTTTGACGACGACCTCGACCAGTCCCCCGCCAGCCTGACCATGCACCTCGGAGTTCGCCAGCTGCTGCTGGGCTTCGAGCAGTTTCTGCTGCATCTGCTGGGCTTGGGCCAGCAGCTGCGACATATCGCCTCCGGGTTGCATGACAGTCCCCTCGCATCTTGGTCTCGAGTTGGTTTCGCCTGCGGGTGTCGGGCGATTCGAAACATTCAGCGTAGTCCGCGCCCGGTTACCTTGGCGCAGTGGACGTACGACTGAGCCTGCGTGTCGGTATAGCCCTGGTGGTAGGAGCGGTGGTTACGGCGGTGATGCCTTCGATCCCGGCTGCCACCGCGGCCCCCGGCAGCCTGGCCGGCATGGTCGTGTTCATCGATCCTGGCCACAACGGCGCCAACGACTCGTCCATCGGCCGTCAGGTGCCTACCGGCCGGGGCGGCACCAAAGACTGTCAGGCCAGCGGCACGTCCACCAACAGCGGTTACGCCGAGCACACGTTCACCTGGGACACCGCGCTGCGGTTGCGTGCCGCGCTGAACGCCCTGGGCGTGCGGACCGCGATGTCCCGCGGCAATGACAACGCGCTGGGGCCCTGCGTCGACGAACGCGCCAACATGGCCAACTCGCTGCACCCCAACGCCATCGTCAGCCTGCACGCCGACGGCGGACCGGCGTCCGGCCGCGGCTTCCACGTCAACTACTCGTCGCCGCCGCTCAATGCCGCCCAGTCCGGACCGTCGGTGCAGTTCGCCCGCGTCATGCGCGACCAGCTGCAAGCCTCGGGCCTGACGCCGGCCACCTACATCGGCCAGGGCGGACTGTACGGCCGCTCGGATCTGGCCGGGCTGAACCTGGCGCAGTACCCGTCGATCCTGGTGGAACTGGGCAACATGAAGAACCCGGCGGACTCGGCGCTGATGGAGTCAGCGGAGGGCCGGCAGAAATACGCCGACGCGCTGGTCCGCGGCGTCGCCGGTTTCCTGGCCACCCAGGGTCAGGCCCGCTAGCCGGACTGACCTTCCACCGCGCCCTTGAGGTTGTCCAGCGTCTCGGACTGGATCTTCTTCAGCCCCAACGGTGCGAACGTCTTCTCGAAGAAACCCTTGACGCCACCGGCTCCGGTCCACGTGGTGGTCACGGTGACGCTGGATCCCGGCCCGGCCGGTGCCACCGTCCAATTGGTCACCAGCGACGAGTTCGCGTCCTTCTCGATGACGGTGTGGCCTGCGACGTCCACGTCCACCTGGACGTTGCGCACCCGCGATTCGGTCGCCTGCAGCCTCCACTTGGCGACCGTGCCTTTACCCTGACCGCCCTGCAACACCTCGTACTCGCTGTACTGCGCGGGAAGGATCCGCGGGCGGACATTCTCGTAGTCGGCCACCGCATTCAGCACGGCCTCGGGCTCGGCGTTGATCAGGATCGTGCTGGCTGCCCGCACCTGTCCCATCGAATGCAACTCCTCTGTCGTAGTGCTGTCGGGACCACGATATAGGGGGCCTCGGCAGGCCTAACCGTCGATGCGGCGGGCGCCCAACTCGTTCTGCAGCAGCTCCAAGGCGACTTCTTCGGGGTCGCGGCGCGGTTCCGACGGGTCGCTGCGGCCGGCTTCGGCGAGCATGCTTTCCTCCTCGTCGCGCGCCGAGGTGTCGGCTGGGGCGGCGGGCGCTACCGCCTGGGGCGTCGGCGCAATGTCGGCCGTCGCCGGCGGGCCGGTTTCACATCGCACCTTCCAGTTGACGCCCAGGGCGTCCTTGAGCGCCTCGACGATCACGTCGGCGTTGCGTTGTTCGCACAGCCGCTTGGCCAGCGGCGCCGCCTCATGGGTCAGCACCAGCGTGTCGTTCTCCACTGCAAGGACCGTGGCACCGGACAGCATGACCGCGGTGGTGCGGCTGCGTTCGCGAACCTTGTCGCGCACCGTCGGCCACATGCTGCGCACGGCGGCCGCGTTGAGTTCACCAGGTGCCGCGGCCGGCGCGGAGGGGGCCGGGGTCGGGACGGGGGCGGGTTCAGGCGCGGGCTCAGGCTTGCGTGCGGGTGCCGGAGCCGCGGGGCGCTGGACCGAACGGCGCACCGGCGGCGCTGACACGGGTGCAGGTGGCGGTGCCGCCTCAGCGGCCGGGATGGAGATGGCCAACCGTGTCTCGATGCGTTCGACACGTTGCAGCAGTGCCGATTCGGCGTCGGCGGCCGAGGGCAGCAGCAGCCGCGCGCACACCACTTCCAAGAGCAGCCGCGGCGCCGTCGCACCACGCATTTCGCCGAGCCCGGCTTGCACCACTTCGGCGTAGCGGGTCAGGGTCGCCGGGCCGATGCGGGCCGCCTGCTCGCGCATCCGCTCCAGCACGTCCTCGGGGGCGTCCACCACGCCGCGGGACACCGCGTCGGGGACCGCCTGCAGCAAGATCAGGTCGCGGAAGCGCTCCAGCAGGTCGGTGGCGAAGCGCCGGGGGTCATGACCCGCGTCGATCACCGACTCGACGGCCCCGAACAATGCCGCGGCGTCCCCGGCGCCGAGGGCGTCGACGGCGTCGTCGATCAGCGCGACGTCGGTGGCCCCCAACAGACCCAGTGCCCGCTGGTAGTTGACGTGACCGCCGTCGGAGCCGGCCACCAACTGGTCCAACACCGACAGCGTGTCCCGGGGTGAGCCCCCACCGGCCCGGATGACCAGCGGGTATACCGCGTCGTCGACGACGACGTTCTCCTGCTCGCAGATCCGGGCGATCAGCCCCCGCATGGTGCGCGGCGGCAGCAGCCGGAACGGGTAGTGATGGGTGCGTGACCGGATGGTGGGCAGCACCTTCTCCGGCTCGGTGGTGGCGAAGATGAAGATGAGGTGCTCGGGCGGTTCCTCGACGATCTTGAGCAGCGCGTTGAAGCCGGCGGTGGTGACCATGTGCGCCTCGTCGACGATGAACACCCGGTAGCGCGACTGGGCGGGCGCGTAGAACGCACGGTCGCGCAGCTCGCGGGTGTCGTCGACGCCGCCGTGGCTGGCCGCGTCGAGTTCGACGACGTCGATGCTGCCCGGCGCGTTCGGCGCCAGCGCCTGACAGGAATCGCAGGTACCGCAGGGCGTGGCGGTGGGTCCGTCGGCGCAGTTCAGTGATCGCGCCAGGATGCGCGCCGACGACGTCTTCCCGCATCCGCGCGGGCCGGAGAACAGGTAGGCATGGTTGATCCGGCCCGCTTCCAGGGCGACCGAAAGCGGTTCGGTGACATGCTCCTGCCCCACCACCTCGGCGAAGGTTGCCGGTCGGTATTTGCGGTAGAGGGCCACTGGAGCAGGCTACTCACGCCCGGTGACGATGCGCGCCCGGAGGGCGCGCTGAGGAGGCGGGCAATCCAGCCCACGCCCGGTGACGATGCGCGCCCGGAGGGCGCGCTGAGGAGGCGGGCAATCCAACCCACGCCCGGTGACGATGCGCGACGGGAGTCGGCTGAGCAGGATGCGCACCGACGGTTGAGAATTGGACGGCACGTCAATCCTGCGCCTATTGATGCCCGTCGACTTGCGGCGGCGAGAGGGGGTCAGACGCGTTGGCACCCGAGGAGCCGTTTGACGACCTTGTCCCTCCCGGCACGCCCATCGACCTGGAGAACTGCGCCCGCGAACCGATCCACATCCCGGGCAGTATCCAGCCGCGGGGGGTACTGGCGGTGGTGCACGAACCCGACTTCGAGGTCCGCCAGGTCAGCGCCAATGTCGCCGAATTGCTCGGCCGCTCCGTCGAGGACGTGCTGGGCTCGCACCTGTCGGTGCTGATGGGCACCGACGAGGCCGTCCGGGTCCAGCAGACGGCATCGGCGTTCGGGGACCTGCGTCAGCGCAATCCGCTCGAATGCAACATCGACGTCGGCGGCCAGTCACGCGCATTCGACGCCATCCTGCGGCGCGAGCCCAGCGGGGTGCTCCTGGTCGAGCTCGAGATCGCCTACGGCGAGCGGCCGTTCTCGTTCCCGAACACCTATCAGGCGGTGCGCAACTCCATCGAGGAGTTGAACCGGGCCGCCACACTGACCGAGTTGTACGACACTGCGGCGCGGGCGGTCCGGGAGCTGACCGGCTTCGACCGGGTGATGGTGTACCGCTACGACGAGGATTACCACGGTGAGGTCGTCGCCGAGTCCAAGCGCGAAGACCTCAATTCCTTTCTCGGCCTGCACTATCCGGCCACCGACATCCCCACGCAGGCGCGGGCACTGTACGAGAAGAACTGGATCCGGCTCATCTCGGACGTCAACTACACACCAGCGCCGCTGGTCCCTGCCGTCGACCCCGCGACCGGTCTACCACTCGACCTCACCTTCGCGACACTGCGAAGCGTTTCGCCCATCCACATCGAGTACCTGCAGAACATGGGCGTGCACGCATCGATGTCGATCTCGCTGCTACGACACGGACGACTGTGGGGACTTATCGCCTGCCATCACTACGCCGGCCCCCACCTGCCCCCGTTCGGTACCCGGGCAGCGGCGGAGTTCCTGGGTTCGACTCTGTCGCTGCGGCTCGTCGACCGTTTCGAAGACGATCAGCTGCATCAACGCCTGGCCGCGAATGCGGTGCTGAGCAAGCTCATCGCCGCCACGCTGGACGACAGCGAACCCCTCGCGGCCGCTCTGCTCGCTGCACCCAACCTGCTGGACCTGGTTCCGGCCGACGGCGTCGCTGTCAACATGCAAGGCGACCTCCGGACAAGCGGGACGGTTCCGCCACCGGAGATCGTGTCCGCAGTAGCTGCCTGGGCCCGCGGCGCGGGCGAGGACATCGCGAGCAGCGAAGCCCTGTCTCAGGAATTGATCACGGTCGAGCTCGACCCCCGCCTGCTCGCCGGGGCGCTGGCGCTCAACCTGCCCGACGGGCAGTACGCCATCTGGTTCCGCCGCGAGGTGCTGCGCTCGGTGGACTGGGGCGGCGACCCGCACAACAAGGCGATCGCGGTGACCGAGGACGACGGGGTGCGGCTCAGCCCGCGCAAGTCGTTCGACCGGTGGCGCGAGGTCGTGCGGCAGCGCAGCGAACCCTGGACGCTCAGCGAGACCGAGTCCGCCGAGGCACTGCGCCGCCACCTGGTCGAGTCGCTCTACCGCCGCGCACGCGGGGCGCTGCGCACGGCCGAGACGCTGCAGCGCAGTTTGCTGCCTGAGTCGATCCCGAAGCTGAAGGACTGGCACCTGTCGGCACATTACGAACCAGCCGCGGGCGACAACGTCGGCGGCGACTGGTACGACGCGTTCGAGTTGCGCGACGGCCGGCTGATCCTGCTGCTTGGTGACGTCGCCGGGCACGGCGTCGCCGCGGCCGGCACGATGGCGCAGCTGCGCAACGCCCTGCGTGCGCAACTGTTCGCCGGCGCCGCACCAGCGGAGGCGTTGGAGCAGCTCAACGACTTCTGCCTGCACATGCTCTCGCACGCCTTCGCGACCGTCGTCGTCGCGCGGATCGATCTCGACTCGGGGCAGGTCGAGGCCGCCTGCGCCGGTCACCTGATTCCCTTTCTGACCCATCCGGGTGCCGTCGCGGCGCCTATCCGACTGTCGCCGCCGATCGGGGTGCGCGGCGTGACGTACGCACCGAGCACATTCACCATCGAGCCCGGCCAGGGCCTGGTCTTGTACTCCGACGGGCTAGTGGAACGGCGGGGCGAGCCCATTGACGACGGTCTGGATCGGTTGGTCGCGATCCTCGGCCGGTTAGGCGACGCACCGGCGTCGCGAATCTGGTCGGCGATGGCATCGACGTCGGGGGCCACCGACGACGACGTCGCCATCGTCACCCTGCGGCGGCCCTGACTCCCAGCAGCGATTCGCTGGCCGCCAGCAACGCGCAGGTCGACAGCCCGTCGACCGCGTCCCGCAGGTCCGGCAGCGACGGGAACGACGGCGCGATCCGGATGTTCTTGTCCTCGGGATCCTTGCGGTACGGGAAGGACGCGCCCGCCTCGGTCACCGCGATGCCGGCGTCCTTGGCCAGCGCGACAGTTCGGCGGGCCGTGCCGGGCAGGACGTCGAGGCTGATGAAGTAGCCGCCCTTGGGATCCGACCAGGACGCGATCTTGGACTCACCGAGCCGTTGTTCGAGGATCTCGGCGGCCAGCGCGAATTTCGGCGCCAAGATCTGCTGGTGACGCAGCATGTGCAGGCGCACCCCGTCCGCGTCGCCGAAGAAGCGCAGATGCCGCAGTTGGTTCACCTTGTCCGGGCCGATCGACTTCTTCGCGGCGTACTGCAGGTACCAGGCGATGTTGCCCAGCGACCCGCCGAAGAAGCTGACCCCGGCTCCGGCGAAGGTGATCTTCGAGGTGGAGGCGAAGATGTAAGGCCGATTGGGGTTGCCGGCCTTGGTGGCCAGGCCGAGAACGTCGACTTGACGGATGAAGTCGTGGGTGAGGATGTGCACCGCGTAGGCGTTGTCCCAGAACAGCCGGAAGTCGGGGGCAGCCGTCTGCATCTGCACCAGTCGGCGCACGGATTCCCACGAGTAGGTGATCCCGGTGGGATTGCCGAACACCGGAACCGTCCACATCCCCTTGACCGCCGGGTCAACGGCGACCAGCTCTTCGATCAGGTCGACATCCGGGCCGTCTTCGAGCATCGGGATCGGGATCATCTCGATGCCCAACGCCTCGGTGATCGCGAAGTGACGGTCGTAACCGGGCACCGGGCACAGGAACTTGACGGCCGGTTCCTTGATCCACGGCTGCGGCGAGTCCACGCCGCCGTGCAGCATCGAGAACGCGACGACGTCGTGCATGAACTCCAGGCTGGCGTTGTTACCGGCGATCAGGTTCTGCACCGGCACGCCGAGCAGTTCGGCGAAAATTCCCCGCAGCCCGGGCAGGCCGTGCAGTCCACCGTAGTTACGGGTGTCGGTGCCCTCTGGGTCCTTGAAGACGTCGCCGGGCAAGCTCAACAGCTGGTTGGACAGGTCGAGCTGCTCCGGGGACGGTTTGCCCCGGGTGAGGTCCAGGGAGAGCTTCTTGGCTTGCAGCGCCGCGTAGTCCTGCTGGTGTTGGGCGTGCACGCCGGACAGGTCTTCAGGGCTGAGGGAATCCAGCGACACCATGCGGCCCTTTCGCCGTCGTGACATGAGGGGACCCCGCGCACCCGACAGAGCCCATTGACCCTTGCTGCCTTCCGGCCCTGGGGGAGTTCACAGGATAGACGCCGCGCGGGGTCCACCGGCGAGTGTAATACCCGGCCCCGGACCCGCTTTTGCCGACTCGGCGGCGGTCGCAGGACACTGGGCTCGTTTCAGCGGCTACCATGACCACGGAGGATTCGCCTAGTGGCCTATGGCGCTCGCCTGGAACGCGGGTTGGGTTAACAGCCCTCGCGGGTTCAAATCCCGCATCCTCCGCTGTATGGTCTGCCGAGTGACCAGGGCGGACAACATCCTGGTCACCCGTCGGCAGCGCGAGTTGATTGCTTGAGGAGGGGTATGGGGCGCAAAGTCGCCTTGCTTTGGCACGCGTCGTTCTCGATCGGCGCCGGCGTCCTCTTCTTCTACTTCGTACTGCCCCGGTGGCACGAACTCGTCGGCGACACGTCACACGGGCTGGGGACGACGCTTCGGATCGTGACCGGTGCGCTGATCGGCCTGGCCGCTCTGCCGGTGGTCTTCACCCTGTTGCGCACCCGCAAGCCCGAACTCGCCACTCCGCAGCTGGCACTGTCCATCCGGACCTGGTCGATCGTGGCTCATGTGCTGTCCGGGGTGCTGATCATCGGCACCGCGATCAGCGAGATCTGGTTCAACCTCGACAAAGCGGGCCAGTGGTTGTTCGCGATCTACGGGGCCGCCGCCGCGATCGGGGTGCTGGGCTTCTTCGCGTTCTATCTGTCGTTTGCCGCGGAACTGCCGCCGCCACCGCCGAAGCCGATCAAGCCTAAGAAGGAAAAGAAGCGTCGCACCCGCGGGAAGCAGGCCGCCGAGGACGACGTCGACGAGGACATCGACGAAGAGACCGAGGACGAGGACGAGGACGAGGTCGACGAGACCGAGGACGTCGAAGCCGACGCCGAGACGGTCCAGGCGGCGACAGCCGAAGCCCCGACGGTCGAGGCACCCGCCAAAATCAGCCTGGACAAGGACGAGCCGGCAGCGACCGAGGCCGACGAGGTTAAGGACGAGGTCCCCGCGGCCTCTGAGGTCCCCGCGGCCTCTGAGGGCTCCAAGTTCTCCAAGGTCTCTGAGGTCGAGGACGACGCGGCCGACGAGACCATCGAAGCGCCGGTCCCCGAAACCGCACAGCCGCGACTGCGCAACCGCCGCCCGACGGGCAAGACCTCGCATCGCCGTCGCCGCACCCGGGGTGGGGTCGCGGTCGAGGACCAGTGACGATCGCGAGCGCGGCGTAGCCGGGCAAAGCGGGTCGTCACCAGCAAGACCCGCGACGATCGCAAGCGCGGCGTAGCCGGGCGAAGCGGGTCGTCACCAGCAAGACCCGCGACGATCGCAAGCGCGGCGTAGCCGGGCGAAGCGGGTCGTCACCAGCAAGACCCGTGACGATCGCGAGCGCGGCGTAGCCGGGCGAAGCGGGTCGTCACCCGTGCTTAGGCCTCAGCGGCGCCGCAGCCGCTCGACGTAGTCGGCGACACCTTGCTGGGTCTGGTCGGCGGCCCACACCCGGCGCACCTCCCGGTCGATCTCGGCGCCCGCTTCGATGCGCGCCAGAGTCGGTGCCCGCAGCTGCTCCTTGGTGTGGCGATAGGCGACCGCTGGGATCTCGCTGAGGTCCTTGGCCTCGGCGACCGCGGCATCCAGCAGGTTTTCGGCTACCACGCGGTGGGCCAATCCCCGTGCGACGGCGTCCTCGCCGCGGTAGCTACGCCCACTGAGCAGGACCTCCTCGGCGCGGTCGCCACACGCATAGCGCATCACCTCGAGCGCGGCGACCGGGAACGGCACACCGACCCGGACTTCGGCGGCTCCGATCTGAGCGGCAGGGTCGGACAGGCGCCAGTCGCAGGCGCAGGCCAGCACGCACCCACCGGCTATTGCGGCACCGTTTATCGCTGCCACCGTCGGCCCGGGATACCTGAACACCGCCTCGAACAGATCCGACAAGGCCGGAACCAATTGGTCGGTGTAGGCGGCCCCGCCCTCGACGAGCCGGTTCAGGTCGACCCCGGCCGAGAACACCCGTCCGGCGCCGGTGATGACCAACGCGGCGCCACCCGAACGTTCCTGCTCCCGCACCGTCTGGGTCAGCTCGCCGAGGAATTCGACGTCGAGCGCGTTGACCCGTCCCGACATGAGGGTCACGACCTGCACCGATCCCACAGCTTCGATCTCGATCACAGGGCTACTCCACCACAACCCGCTCGATTACTTGGGATCGGTAGCGACGAGGGCGATCTGTACTTCTCCCATGACGCCGCCAACGGGGCGGCGCATGACGGAAGGAAGTCCGATGAAACGTGTTATCGCGGCTGCGATTGGCGCCCTTGGCTGCGCATCGGTGCTGGTGGGGTGCTCCAGCGGCGGCCACACGGCCAGCCCGGCGTCCAACGCACCGGCAAGCATCTCGACCGGCGGCGGCAAGACCGAGGTCAAGGTGGGCGGCACCGACCTCGCCGGCCTGGATCCGGCTTCGGTGACGTGTGTCAAGCAGGCCGGAAAGATCAACATCGGCAGCGGCTCGACCGGCGGCCCGCAGCAGGCGCTGGCGGTTGTGATGACCGACGCCAACCCGCCGACGGTGGACTCGCTGGCCATGGTCGTCGACGGCAACGCCCTGTCGGTCGCCGACAATATGGGCGCCAAGGTCGGTTCGGCCAAGGTCGCGGTGGACGGCAAGACCTACACCATCACCGGTCAGGCGCAGGGCGCCGACCTGAAGAACCCGATGGCCGGGATGATCACCAAGGACTTCAGCATCAAGGTGACGTGCGGCTAGGAACAGCGGTTCGGGGCGGCGGGCATGCAACGCATGTCCGCCGTTTCGGCCTGGACTTATGATTCAGCCGTGTCGATCCGCGACGACCTGGTGCGCGCGCGTCACCTGGCGTGCGCGGCCGAGGAGGACATGGCCCGCGACTTGTTGTTGTCGTTGATGCCCAGGATCGAGCAGGAAGACCGAGACGACCTGCTGTTGGAAGTGTTCGCCGAGCTCGGCGAGATCTACCTGGTCCGTGGCGCGAATGACGGAGTGCGCGAATGCATTCGGCGCATCGAAGAACCGTTGGCGATCTACCGCGGCATCCTGGCCGGCACCATGCCGGAGGCAGCGGCTCAGGTGCCTATGTCGCACACCGAGATCGCCCACATGATCCGGCGCTACTCCCGGCGCGCGCAGTTCCTGCGCACGGGTTTGGCTGCGGCGCAGGGCGACCACGAGGGCGCCGCAACCGCCCTGGCCGCACTGACCGACTCCGACGAGACCTTCGCAGACCTTGCCGACGAGCATGCGCAACTGATCTGCTTCGCCCGCACGCTGTGCGCGACCGCCCTGTGCGACGACGATCTGCACGTGCGATCGGTACCGCTCTGGGAGCAGGTGGTCACCTACTTGATGGCGAGCAGACGCAGAATCGCACAAAATCGCTAGCGATTATGCGATTCTGCGTCTGCTCGCGGAGGGAGTTGCGCGCCTTCCAGGGCGATGGCCCGGGCCAGCCGCGCGTAGCGCAACTCCAGGTCCTTGAACCGCATGTAGGTGCTCAACGTCGTGAAGCTGAACGCCATGATCAGCCCGTAGAGCATCAGGTCGGTGCCGCGATTCACGCCGAACCAGTGCGCGACCACCGTGGTGTCGTCCGGCCGCAACACCGCGTAGATACCGAGCAGCACGAACAGGACGTAGCCCACCTTCACCCAGGCGCGTGCCCGAGCGCTGCGGCGCGACCGCAACAGAAAGATCAGCAGGGCGATGATCGAACCGATCAGCAGCACCTTGATCCAGTTCATCGCCTGATCCTTCCCCGCAGAAACCCGTCGAAGATGATGTTGACGCCGTTGAGCAGCGGCTGGCCCTTCGACTTCGAGTAGTCGGTGTAGAGCACCTCGACGGGCTCTTCGGCCACCCGCCAACGGTTTTCGGCGATCATCATGACGATCTCGGTGGCGTGGCTCATCCCACTCATGGTGATGTTCATCCCGTCGGCGACGGTCTTGTTGAACACCCGCAGACCGTTGTTGGTGTCGGTCAGACCAAGCCGCCGGCCGCGTCTGCTCAGCCGGGCCGCGGTCTGCAGCACGATCCGCTTCAGCAACGGAGGCCGGCTGGCGACGGCTTGGCCGAACCTGGTCCCGATCACGACGTCGACGTCGCCGCGTCGGAGCCGGTCGATCATCCTGGCCACGTCCTTCACCCGGTGCTGACCGTCGGCGTCGAAGGTCGCGAACACCGCGGCCCCGGGCTGCGCGCGGGCGTACTCGATACCGGTCTGCAGCGCCGCGCCCTGCCCGAGGTTGATGGGATGGCGCACCAGGTGCGCCCCGGCCTGCCGGGCTATCGCGCCGCTGCCGTCGGAGCTGCCGTCGTCCACGCAGACGACGTTGTCGAAAACCGATCTCAGGTCGGCGATCACCTCGCCGATGACCTGGCCTTCGTTGAAGTCCGGGACGACGATCCAGACGTCATGTGTTTCGGAGCCCATTTCAAGCCACAACGTACACGCCGAGCAGGTCGCGATCAGTCGCCCGCGCGTGCGGCACGCCCGAGGGCGAACAGGTGGACGCCGATACCCACCAACGGTCCGCACAGCAGGGCGACCACGGTGCGGGTCTGCAGCGCTATCGGCAGCATCAACAACAACGCCGCGGCCACCGTCGCGCCGACCCAGCCCACCGAATACGCGCGATGCAGGGCTGCCGCCACGGTCGCGGAGCCGGTGAGTGTCAACAGCGCGATCGCCACCGCGGCGGCCGTCAGCCAGGCCAGCAGCGCACTGGAGGCCTGATACTGCGCGCCGAACGCGGAGCGCAGCAGCCATGGCCCCACCAACCCGGCCAGCAGCACCCCCAGCCCACCGACGCCGGCCACCAGCAGCACTGGCGAGATCAGCGCGCGCAACCGGTGGCCGCGTTCGTCGACGAAGTGCGCTATCAGGTTCCCCTGCATCGCCGTGAGCGGCACCAGCAAGGGCGCGCGGGTCAACGTGACTGCCAGGATGACGACGCCGCCCTGCGCGCCAAGTTCGGCGGACGTCACCTTCAGCAGCACCGGGAAGCCCATCACCAGGATGGCGCTGGCCCCCGCGGCCGTGATCGAGTGCGCGGTGCCGCGCAGAAACGCAGCCATAGTGCCGGGTGTCAGCAGCCGCGCGGTCGCGCGCGCCGTCGGCGACGAAACCAGGATGATGAGCCAGGACACCGAGCCGGCGACGGTCGCCCACAGGAACCCGACCAGACCCCAGCCGAGCACGAAGGTCGCCGCGGCGACCGTCACCCGGATGACGGCGTCGGTGACCATCAGCGTCCCGTAGTGACCCCACCGGTTGGTGCCGGCCAGCATGCCCTGCAACGTCGAATGCAGGCAGAACCCGGCCAGTCCGACGCTGAGCAGTCCGACCGACAACCAGCGCGCCTCGACGAACACCCGCCCGCTCCACAACGGGGAACTGCCCGCGATCAGCACTGCCGAGCTCAAGCCGACCAGGGCGGCGACGCGCAGCGGATGGGTGCGAGGGTGCTCGGGCAGTACGTCCACGTATTGCATGGCCCGCACCTCGCGGGTGGTTTCCTGCAACAGACCCGAAGCAGCGCCGGTGACCAGGCCGAAGGCGCCCCAGAACACCGCGAATACCGAGAAACCGCTCGGCGCCAGGTTGCGTGCCGCCAGGTACACCACGGCGTAGCCGCACAGCGCGGTGACCGCGGTGGCGGTGCCGACCCGCGCGACACTGCCGCGGGTGACCGGCCCCGCCGACACTGCGGGGGGACCCGCGCCGTCCGTCACCGTGGCGACACTAGCGGTCCACGGATCGCGTCAGTGCCCGGTGGTCTTGAACCGCTCCACCGAACGCTGCACCTCGGCCTCGGCCTCCGCCCGGCCCACCCAGTCGGCGGCATTGACGTACTTGCCCGGCTCCAGGTCCTTGTAGTGCACGAAGAAGTGCTTGATCGCCTCGAGCTCGTGCTCTGGAACGTCGCCGATGTCCTGGATGTGATCCCACCGCTTGTCGCCGGCCGGCACGCACAGCACCTTGTCGTCGCCGCCGGCCTCGTCGACCATCCGGAACATTCCCACCGGCCGGACCTCCACCAGCACGCCCGGGAACAGCGGCTGCGGCAGCAGCACCAGCGCGTCCAGCGGGTCGCCATCCTCGCCCAGGGTGTCCTCGATGAATCCGTAGTCGGTGGGGTAGGCCATCGGGGTATAGAGGTAGCGGTCCAGACGCACGCGGCCGGTCTCGTGATCGACCTCGTATTTGTTGCGCTGGCCCTTCGGTATTTCGATGGTGACGTCGAATTGCACGGCTACACAGTAGTCGAGCAGGTGCGGCGGCATTGCCGTGCGGCCGGTTCGGCAGAATGGGACCCGAGAAGACAGGAGATCGCAGGTTTCCATGGGTCCCAGACGCTGGCGCAAGACCACCCACGTGCTCGTCGGGTTGGCGGTCGTTGCGTTCGTCGCCGCCGTGGTGGCCGCCGCGGTGCTGTTCACCACGGGCGGGCACGGCACCAGCGGGGCCCGGTCCCCCGTTCCGCCGCCGCGGCCGCCGACGGTCAAACCGGGGGTCAGCGCGGTGGCTGACAACGCCGAGACGCCCAGCGCGACGGGCGTGGCGGCGGCGCTGGCGCCGGCTGCGGCCGACCCCAATCTGGGCCGGCTCGGCGGCCGGGTCACCGACGCGATCACCAGCAAGGAATTGTGGCGGCAACTCGACGACGTGCCGATGGTCCCGGCGTCGGTCAACAAGGTCCTGACCGCCGCGGCGGCCCTGCTCACCCTGGACCGGCAGGCCCGGATCAGCACCCGGGTGGTGGCGGCCGGGCAAAGCCCGCAGGGTCCGGTCGTGTTGGTAGGCGCCGGGGATCCGACGTTGTCGGCCGCACCTCCGGGCGTCGATACCTGGTATCGCGGCGCGGCGCGGATCAACGACCTGGTCGAACAGATCCACCGAAGCGGGGTGACGCCGACCGCGGTGCAGGT
This sequence comes from Mycobacterium sp. NGS22, assembly GCF_059813095.1. Classification (NCBI taxonomy): domain Bacteria; kingdom Bacillati; phylum Actinomycetota; class Actinomycetes; order Mycobacteriales; family Mycobacteriaceae; genus Mycobacterium; species Mycobacterium sp. NGS22. The sequence goes on along the minus strand of NZ_JCALDY010000006.1, from coordinate 112,842 downwards.
GGACATCTCGGCGTTCAGCGGTCCCACCCTGGCGCCGGGCTGGGATCCCGCCGACGTCGACAACGGCGATGTCGCCCCGATGGAAGCCGCGATGATCGACGCCGGGCGCATCCAGCCCACCACGGTCAACTCGCGGCGCTCCAAGACTCCGGCCCTGGATGCCGGCCGGGAGCTGGCCAGCGCGCTGGGCCTGGATCCGGCCGCGGTGTCGCTGGCCTCGGCGCCGTCGGCGGCCCGCCAGCTGGCCGTGGTGCAGTCGGCCCCGCTGATCCAGCGGCTCAGTCAGATGATGAACGCTTCGGACAACGTGATGGCCGAATGCATCGGTCGGGAAGTGGCCGCCGCCATCAACCGGCCGCGCAGTTTCACCGGCGCCGTCGACGCGGTGACCAGCAGACTCAACACCGCGCACGTCGACACCGCCGGAACCGCGCTGGTCGATTCCAGCGGCCTGTCCGTCGACAACCGATTGACGGCGCGCACCCTCGACGGCGTGATGCAGGCCGCGGCGGGGCCGGATCAGCCGTCGCTGCGGGCACTGCTGGATCTGCTCCCGATCGCCGGTGGCAGCGGCACGCTGGGTGAACGCTTCCTCGACCGCTCCACCGACCAGGGGCCCGCCGGCTGGTTGCGGGCCAAGACGGGTTCGCTCACCGCCGTCAACTCCCTGGTCGGAGTGCTCACCGACGCCAGCGGGCGGGTGCTCACCTTCGCGTTCATCTCCAACGACGCCGGCCCCAACGGCCGCAACGCGATCGACGCGCTGGCCACTCGGCTCTGGTTCTGTGGGTGCGTGACGTGAGCCCGTCCGCATCCTCTGCCGAATTGACCATGGGCGACGCGGTCGACTGGCGGTTCGCCGCCACCGTGGGGGAGAAGCTGGTCCGCGGGGGCCCGGTCACCTCCGAATACACCCGGTCGCAGGTGGCCGATCAGTTGCTGCGGTCCGCCGAGCAGGCCGAACCGCCGGTGCGTGACGTCACCGGACTGATCACCGACGGCGCGGTGCCGCCGGCCCGGATCGTGGACCGGCCGCAGTGGATCCGGGCGGCTGCCGAGTCGATGCGGCTGATGACCAAGGGCGGCGACAAGCCGCGCGGCTTCCTCACCGGGCGGCTCACCGGCGCCCAGACCGGCGCGGTGCTGGCGTTCGTGTCGTCGGGAATCCTGGGCCAGTACGACCCGTTCGGGTCCGACGGCGGAACCTTGCTGCTGGTGTATCCGAACGTCATCGCCGTCGAACGCCAGCTCAAGGTCGATCCGTCCGACTTCCGGCTGTGGGTGTGCCTGCACGAGGTCACCCACCGGGTGCAGTTCACCGCCAACCCCTGGATCGCCGGCTACATGTCCGATTCGCTGGCCTTGCTGACCCGGGAACCCGCCGAAGACATCCGCCAGGTCGCCGGTCGGCTCGCCGAATTCGTCCGGACCCGTGGCGCCGAAGAGGACGACTCCGACGCCACCGGGGTTCTGGGCCTGGTGCGCGCCGTGCAGTCCGAGCCGCAACGCCGAGCGCTGGATCAGTTGTTGGTGCTGGGGACGCTGTTGGAAGGTCACGCCGAGCATGTGATGGACGCGGTCGGGCCGATGGTGGTTCCGTCGGTCGCCACGATCCGCCAGCGGTTCGACGAGCGTCGGCAGCGCAGACAACCGCCGCTGCAGCGGGTGCTGCGCGCACTGCTGGGTCTGGACGCGAAGCTCAAGCAGTACACCCGCGGTAAGGCGTTCGTCGACACCGTGGTGGACCGGGTCGGCATGAACCGCTTCAACACCATCTGGACGGGGCCCGAGACGTTGCCCCTGCCCGCCGAGATCGAACATCCGCAGCGATGGATCGATCGGGTGCTGTAGCCCAGCTGCGCAGGGCTGCAACTGATTTCGCGCAGGACCATCTGGGCTCTGACGACCGCTGGTGCGTCGGGCTGTCCGGCGGCCCGGATTCGTTGGCGCTCACCGCCGTTGCCGCAACGTTGCGTCCGACCACGGCGCTGATCGTCGACCACGGGCTGCAGTCCGAATCCGCCGCGGTCGCCGAAACCGCACGGGCGCAAGCCCTTTCGCTTGGATGTGTGGATGCTCGGGTGCTTCGTGTCCAAGTCGGTGCCGGCGGCGGCCCGGAAGCCGCGGCCCGGGCCGCCCGCTACCACGCGTTGGACAGCCACCGGGACGGTCCGGTGCTGTTGGCGCACACGCTCGACGACCAGGCCGAGACGGTCCTGCTGGGGTTGGGCCGCGGTTCCGGGGCCCGGTCCATCGCCGGGATGCGCGCCTACGATCCGCCGTGGTGCCGGCCGCTGCTGGCGGTGCGCCGCGAGGTCACCCACGCCGCGTGCCGGGAACTGGGCCTGACCGCCTGGCAGGACCCGCACAACGACGACCGCCGCTTCACCCGGGTCCGGCTGCGCACCGAGGTGCTGCCGTTGTTGGAGGACGTACTCGGCGGCGGGGTCGCCGCGGCGCTGGCCCGTACGGCGACCGCGCTGCGCGAGGACACCGAGCTGATCGACGCGATCGCCGCCGAGTCGCTGCGCACCGTCGCCGCCGGATCGGGACTGGACACCGGCACCCTGCGCGCGCTGCCCGACCCGGTGCGGCGGCGGGTGATCCGCGGTTGGCTGCTCGCGGGCGGGGCAATCGGACTCACGGACAAGCAGATTCGCGGAGTGGACAAGCTGGTCACCGCCTGGCGCGGCCAGGGCGGGGTGGCGGTCGGGTCCGAGCTGCGCGGTCAGCGCCTGGTCGCCGGGCGGCACGACGGTGTCCTCACGTTGCGACAGGAGGCGATTTGACGGCTGCGTTGGTCGATCACAGCCGGGCGTGGCAGGCTGTGCACGTGACGGCGGAGCTGTACCCGGGCGATATCAAGTCGGTGCTGCTCACCCAGGAGCAGATCCAGACCCGCATCGCCGAACTCGGGGCGCAGATCGGGGACGACTACCGCGATCTGGCGGCCGAGACCGGTCAGGATCTGCTGTTGATCACCGTGCTCAAGGGCGCCGTGCTGTTCGTCACCGACCTGGCCCGCGCGATCCCGCTGCCCACCCAGTTCGAATTCATGGCGGTCAGCTCCTACGGTTCCTCGACATCGTCGTCGGGCGTGGTGCGCATCCTCAAAGACCTCGACCGCGACATCCACGACCGCGACGTGCTGATCGTCGAGGACGTCGTCGACTCAGGTTTGACGCTGTCGTGGCTGCTACGCAACCTGACCAGCCGGCATCCTCGCTCGCTGCGGGTGTGCACGCTGTTGCGCAAGCCTGACGCGGTGGGTGCCAACGTCGACATCGCCTACGTCGGCTTCGACATCCCCAACGACTTCGTCGTCGGCTACGGACTGGATTACGACGAGCGCTACCGCGACCTGTCCTATATCGGGACGCTGGACCCCCGGGTCTACCAGTAGCTTTAGATCAGCTCCCAGACCGCGGTCACCGAGAAGTTCACCGTCTGCTGGCCGGGTTCCAGCGGCACCAGCGCCGCGCGGGGGGCCGGAGCTCCGGTGGGCGGCGGCGTCGATCCCGTGGCTTCGGAGATGGACAGCACCTTGCCGAGGCTGAGACCGGAGAGCTGCGCGTACTGCTGAGCCCGGTTCTTGGCGTCGTCGAAGGCACGTGCCCGCGCATCCTTCACCAGCTGCGAATCATCGGCGATCGAGTAGTTGACCGAGCCGATCCGGGTGGCGTCACCACCAGTGCCGACGACGACCGCCAGCAGTTTCGACGCCGAATCGGCCGGGTGGATCGTGATCTCGACGGAGTTTTCGGCACGGTAACCGTTGATGGTCGGGGGCCCGCCCGGCTCGGACGAGTTGTATTGCGGCTGCAAGGTGACTCCCGTGGTGCGGATGTCCTTGCGGTCCAGCCCGGCGGTCGCCAACGCGTCGATCACCGCCCGCTGGCGGTCGCCGGTCTGGTTCATCGCCGTGGTGACGTCTGCTGCGGTGAACTCGATCGTCACCTCGGCCGTCAACGTGTCCGGGACGCCCTGGACCTGTCCGGAACCGTTGACGGTGACCTGGCGTGGGTTGAGTCCAGGGGTGGGCGCGGCGGTCTGTGCATCGCACGAAGGCAGGGTCGCCACCGCCAGGGCTGCGGCGGCAGCCACGATCGACCTGCGGAATCGGGTGGAGGTAGTCCGAACGGGCATGTCTGGGACCCTAGCGGCTCGAACCGCCGAAATTGATCGACGCCGTTCGTCCGCCATTGCGACATCATTTGTTTACCCGCCATTCAACTGAGTTGTTTCCGGTCAAATGTCGTCGTGTGACTAGGGTGTGCGGAGCGCCCGAAAAGTGACGTAAGTAACTCCCAGCAAACAGTTGCGGAATCGACCAGTGGTTGCCGTGCGGTGCGGCATATCGGCTGGCCGGGTGGGTGATCGCGCCTACCCGCCAGTCTTGATTTGTGCTTGATAGGCGAGCGGAACCGTCGGTGGGCGGCGCTCGCGCCGAGTTCGGGTCGCTCGGCGCGGCCGGTTGCGCCGGCCGGCCGGCAACCCGATCGTCGGCACCCCCGGCTCTGGCAACGTGCGGTATGCCGACTGTGAAAACCATTGGGGTACAGAGTATTTGAGGGATCTACGCCAACCGCATGACACCTTCGAATTCGTCTGCCGGCCAAGGATCGGCGAATCCTGCGGAGGGCATCCGTGCGCGATTCACCCCCGGGGGGCACTCGAATCGGCACCGCCCTCGGTCGCGGCCCCGTCGCCGCGGGATAGACCGCGACCCTACCGGCCGACGGCACGATGGGATGCGGGTTCATATGAGACTCAGGCCATAGCCGACTCATATGTTATTCAAATGTGTCCGCGCCGGAACCCGCCGATTCGCTGCAGCAAATGAATAGTTACTGACTTAGCAGTGAACATGCTGCCCGGAAGCTGTTTTGTTGCTGAGTGCCTGGCTTAACGTGGCGGAGGATCGACTCAGCGCCGAGTTTCGTCACCGTCATGAGTCGCTAAACGCAGTTTTGCAACGTGAATTTGAGGGAGGACTCAAATGTCGATCGTCTTCGCCGAGCCGGAGGTGCTGGCTGGCGCCTCGGGGGAGTTGATGTCGATCTTTTCGACCCATCGCGCCGGTAATTCCGCCGCCGCGGGCCCCACGACTTCGGTTGTTCCGGCCGCATCGGACCTGGTGTCGGCCATCATGGCCAACCACTTCGTCAACCACGCCAACCTGTTCCAGGCCATCAGTGCTCAGGCCGCGGTGGTCCAGGAGCAGTTGGCGACCACGCTCGGTATCAGTGGTGCTTCCTACGGCATCACCGAATCCGCCAACGCCGCCGCGGTCGCGTAGGACGCAGTCGATGGATTTCGCTGCTTTACCGCCGGAGATCAACTCCGCGCTGATGTATGCGGGACCCGGGTCGGGACCGATGCTGGCTGCCGCTGCGGCCTGGGAGGGTCTGGCCGGAGACCTGCAATCCGTCGCGGCCTCGTACGGGGGGGTCGTCACCGGTCTGACCGACGGACCGTGGGTGGGACCCTCGGCGGCTGCCATGGCGAGCGCCGCCACACCGCAGATCGCGTGGCTGACCACAACGGCCGAACAGGCCGCGCAGACCGGCGCCCAGGCAGTTGCCGCCGCGGCCGCTTACGAGGCGGCGTTTCTCGCGACGGTGCCGCCACCGGTCATCGAAGCGAACCGGGCGCTGCTGGCAGCGTTGCTGGCGACGAACTTCCTGGGGCAGAACACCGCGGCGATCGCCGCCACCGAGGCCCAATATCTGGAGTTCTGGGCGCAGGACGCGGCCGCCATGTACGCATACTCCGGGGCGTCGGCGGCGGCAGCGGAGTTGCCGGCACTGACCCCGCAGTCGGTCGGTACCAGCATCGGCGGGCTGGGAGCCCAACTCAGCGCGGTCAACACCGCTGTCGCGGCATCGGGCTCCCAGGATGTGGTCAAAGCGCTGACCCAGATGGCCGGACTGTCGAACATGCCGCCCTGGCTCACCGACCCGCTGAAGGCCCTTGGTTTGACCGGGTCCACATTCACCCCCAACGGAGACGGAATCGTCCTGAACGGCGTAATCGGCGACGTGGTGGAGGGGCTCACCGGCTCATCGACTATCGACGGCAGCACGCCCGTCGACGCGTTCATCCGAATGATCTCCCCGATACGACTATTCGGCACCACCTTCAGGGACCTCGACGGTCTTACGCGCGCATTTTTCCCGGCAGCAAAGGCTGCGGAGGGCGCCGCCAAGGCCGCCGAGGGAGCAGCGGCGGCTGCTGTCCCCAAGTTGGGCAACGCCCTTGGTGGGATCGCCGGGATCGGTAACGCGGCGAAAGTCGGTGCCGTTTCCGTTCCGTCCAGCTGGATCAGCACGCCGGCGGCCACCCCGGTCAACGTCGCGCTAAACGGGGCCGCCGGTGCGGCTGCCGCTGAACCCGCCACGGCCGCATTTGGGGGGTTGCCGATGGTCCCGGGTGCCGGTACCGGTCGCGGTGTGGCGAACTTCGCGGCACCGCGGTACGGATTCAAACCCACCGTCGTCGTGCAGCCGCCATCCGGGGGATAGGACATGAACCGCTAGGGCATCACCAGAATCTTGCAATGCCGCGACGGGTCGGACAGATCGTCGAAAGCTTCCCCGACGCGATCGAGTCCGACCTCGCCGGTGACGAGGGGGCTGACGTCGATGTCGCCCTCGGCGATGGCGCGTAGTGCGGCGGCGAATTCCTCCATGTCATAGGCCACCGAGAACTGGATGCTGATCTCCTTGGCGGTGCCGAAGAACGGATGGATGGTGTCGGGCTCCATGCAGACGCCGGCGACCACCAGACGGGTGCCCCGCCGGGCCCGCCGCAGCACGTCGCCGATGATTCCGGGCACGCCGACGGCCTCGAACACCACGGCCGCCTTGACGACGTCGAATGGGGAACCCTGCGCCGGGTCCAGGGTCTGCTGAGCACCCATCAGTGCCGCCAGTTCGCGGCGCTTCGGCGAAAAGTCTGTCGCCACAATGTTTTCGACACCGCGCACCCGGAGGGCGGCGATGATCGCGATACCGATCGGGCCGCACCCCAGCACCAGCGCCGCCTCGTCGGCCGCGATCCCGGACTTGTTCACCGCGTGCAGTCCTACCGCCATCGGTTCGGTCAACGCCGCGTGCCGCAGGTCCAGGCCGTTGGGGATGGGTAGCAGCAGCGGCGCCGACAACAGCATCCGCTCGGCATACCCGCCGAGCGTGGTGTTGCTGTACACGATCGGTTCGACGCCCTTGTCGGACAACAGAACCGGCAGCGAGGTGACCAGGGTTCCCGGCGGATGGGTCTTGGTGTCGGGACCGGATTCGAGCACTTCCGCGCTGAACTCGTGGCCCATGAAGATGTCGCGATTCAGGTCGACGTCCATCCCGCCCGCGTCACCGGCCTGACGGCTCAGCTCCAGTACCTTGCCGCCGTGCGCCGCGAAATGCAGGTCGGAGCCGCATATTCCGCAGGCTTTGACCGCGACCAGCACCTGGCCGGGTCCGGGAACCGGATCAGGCAGATCGTCGCGGTAGACCATGCGTCCGTCGCGCAGCACCGACCCGCGCATCAGTTGTCCGACCCGTCCTGCTCCGCGACGTGCTGGGTGATGGCCTGCACCACGGCCTGTCCGGCGCGGCCGATCAGCTCCTCGCGCTTGTCCCTGGCCCATTCGTGGGAGGCCCGCGGTGCTTCGAGTTGCCCCTTGAAGTGCGGAATCACCTTGCGGGCGAACAGGTCATAGGAATGGTAGGTGGCCTGCGGCGACGCCCAGTCGTGGCCGAGCAGCAGCAGCGTGCCGAAACCGCCGGAGCGTTCCAGCAGGTCCTCGATGTGGGCGATCGCATCCTCGGGCGAGCCGATACAGCAATTCCCTTTGGCCGCATAGTCTTCGACGAACTCGCGGGGCGTCTGCGCACCCTCGACCTCGTTGACCAACGGGACGAACCCGGCGGCCCCGAAATACTTGGCGAAGTCCATCAACCCGTAGGTGCAGTCCTCGATCGCCTGATCGCGGGTGTCGGCGATGTGCATGATGCTCAACACCCGCCAATCGCGGCGGTCGGGCTCTGCCCTGCCCACTTTCGCGGCCTGCTCGCGCACCACCTCCCAGGTGTTCTCCAGCGCCGCGTAGCCGCCGGGCACCGACATCGACAGCGACAGCAGCGAGGTGCCCAACGCACCGGCCAGCCGCGGACCCGACGGCGAAATCATTGCCGCCGTGGAGATCTCGGGATACGGCCAGGTGTAGGGACGGATGTGCAACTGCGCGTCGCGCAGGGTGAACCAGTCGGTGTGCCGATCGATGCGTTCCTCGGGTGCGGCGCGGAACAAAGCCAGGATGGCCTCCAGCGACTCCTGCATCATCCGCCGTTGGTCGACCGGGTCGATGCCCATCATGTAGGCGTCCGACGGCAGCGCGCCGGGTCCGGTGCCGAACATGACCCGGCCGCGGGTGAGGTGATCCAACAACACCCAGCGGTCGGCCACCATCAGCGGGTGGTGATAGGGCAGCGAGACGACACCGGTGCCCAGGCGGATGTGTCTGGTCCGCTCTGCCGCCGCCGCGATGAACACCTCCGGGCAGGCGATCAATTCGTAGCCGCCGGAATGGTGTTCGCCGAACCACGCCTCGTCGTAGCCCAGCCGATCCAGCGCGACGACCCGGTCCATGTCGTATTGCAGTGCCACCGTGGGAGATTGGCCAGTCGGATGAAAGGGCGTGATGAAGACGCCGAATCGCATTGGGGCACTCACCATTGCACTCCTTTGAGGAATTCGAGAAGCGCCGCGTTGACTTCTGCGGGCCGTTCCTGCTGAATCCAGTGTCCGGCGCCGTCGAGCATCACCTCGCGGTAGGGGCCGGTGACCACTTCCGCCGCCCGGTCGGCACGGGTGAAGCTCAGCACCGGGTCGGCGGTTCCGCCGATGAACAGGCACGGCACCGAGATGGTGGCGCCGGCGAGTTCGGGTGTGGTCTCCCAGTTGCGGTCGAAATTGCGGTACCAGTTCAAGCCGCCGGTGAAGCCGGTGCGGGTGAATTCGCCGATGTAATGGTCGAGTTCGTCCTGGGTGATCCAGCCGGGCAACCCGTCAGGCTCGGGCAGTCGTTCGACGAACCCTTCGGGTCCGGGCGCCACCATCCGCAAGCCCGCGCTGTGGTCGTCCGACAGCCGCAGCCCGGCCATCATCCGGCGAATCGTGCGGGCCGGGTCCGCGTCGAGTTCGGCGTCGGCGACGCCGGGTTCCTGGAAATGCAGGATGTAGAAGAAGTTGTCCCCGACCATGCGTCGCCACGCCTGCGTCGGCGCGACTTTCGAGCGAGGTGTCACGGGCACGCTCAGGGCGGCGACGCCGGCGACCCGGTCGGGATGCAGGAAGGGCGCGTTCCACACCACAGCGGCACCCCAGTCGTGACCCACCCAGACGGCCCGCTCGGCGCCGACGTCGTCGAGCAGGCCTGCCAGGTCGGCGGTCAACTGATGGACGTCGTAGGCCTCGATCGCCTCGGGCCGCGACGATCCGCCGTAGCCGCGCTGGTCGGGAGCCAGCACGTGATAGCCGGCGTCGGCCAGGGCCGGGATCTGGTGTCGCCACGAGTAAGCCAGCTCCGGGAACCCGTGGCACAACAGCACCACCGGTGCCCCGCGTTGCCCGGCCTCGACCACCCGCAACTGCACGCCGTTGGTATCCACTAACCGTTCGGTTGACGAGCCCACCGTCTCACCAAATCACAACAGGATCGGGCTGAGAAGGGCACTGAGGGTGCAGCTGGGTAGCTATCGTGTGGCCATGCGAGTGGATCACGTGGTGCTCTGGACGAAAGATCCCGTTGCCGCGATGGACTTCTACACCAGGGTGCTCGGATTGGAGCCGCTCCGGTTCGACGAGTACCGGGCCGGTGAGGCGCCGTTCCCGAGCGTGCGGGTGTCGCAGGACTCGATCATCGACCTGATGGCGGCCCAGGGCGCGGCGGTCACCGATGCGATGACCAAGGTCGAGGGCAGCGCCGGCCACCGCGTCAACCACGTCTGCCTGGCGATGACCAAGGACGAGTACGACGCCCTGGACCGGCGGTTGCAGGACGAGGGGATCGACACCAGCGCGCGCCTGAATCACAGTTTCGGCGCCCAGGGCTGGGCGCCGCAGGCGTATTACTTCGCCGATCCCGACGGCAATGTCGTCGAAGCGCGCTACTACGACTGACTTCTGGAGCGTCGAGCGTCCCGCCAGCGTGGCCGTCGCGACCGAGCGTCACGCTAGAGTGACGTTCGCCGGCCCGGCGATATCGACGCCATCGGGAACTTCCGCTCGTTAGCTACGCGGTAACCTGGACACTTCCAGCGTGCGTATCGGGAAGGACCTGGCCGACGCGGCCGATGATTGATGAACCGTAAAAACGTGATCCGCACACTAACGGCGATCGCCGTGTTGGTGCTGCTCGGCTGGTCGTTTTTCTACTTCAGCGACGACACCCGCGGTTACCAGCCCGTCGACACCTCGGTGGCGATGGCCCAGATCAACAGCGACAACGTCAAGAGCGCGCAGATCGACGACCGGGAACAACAGTTGCGCCTGACCCTGAAGAAGGGCAACGGCGACACCGAGAACTCCGACAAGATCATCACCAAATTCCCCACCGGTTACGGTGTCGACCTCTTCAAGGCGCTCAGCGCCAAGAACGCCAAGGTGGCCACCGTCGTCAACGAGGGCAGCCTGATCGGCGAGCTGCTGGTCTACGTGCTGCCGCTGTTGTTGCTGGTGGGCCTGTTCGTGATGTTCTCCCGCATGCAGGGCGGGGCGCGGATGGGCTTCGGCTTCGGCAAGTCGCGCGCCAAACAGATGTCCAAGGACATGCCCAAGACCACGTTCGCCGACGTCGCCGGCGTCGACGAGGCGGTCGAGGAGCTCTACGAGATCAAGGACTTCCTGCAGAACCCCAGCAGATATCAGGCCCTCGGCGCCAAGATCCCCAAGGGGGTGCTGCTCTACGGTCCGCCCGGCACCGGCAAGACCCTGCTGGCCCGCGCGGTAGCGGGAGAGGCAGGCGTCCCGTTCTTCACCATCTCCGGATCCGATTTCGTCGAGATGTTCGTCGGCGTCGGCGCCTCGCGCGTCCGGGATCTGTTCGAGCAGGCCAAACAGAACAGTCCGTGCATCATCTTCGTCGACGAGATCGACGCCGTCGGCCGCCAGCGCGGCGCCGGACTGGGCGGTGGCCACGACGAACGCGAGCAGACCCTCAACCAGCTGCTGGTCGAGATGGACGGCTTCGGCGACCGTGCCGGCGTCATCCTGATCGCGGCCACCAACCGGCCCGACATCCTCGACCCCGCCCTGCTGCGCCCCGGCCGGTTCGACCGGCAGATCCCGGTGTCCAACCCCGACCTGGCGGGCCGGCGCGCGGTGCTGCGGGTGCACTCCAAGGGCAAGCCGATCGCCGACGACGCCGACCTGGACGGGCTGGCCAAACGGACCGTCGGCATGACCGGCGCCGACCTGGCCAACGTCGTGAACGAGGCGGCGCTGTTGACCGCCCGCGAGAACGGCACCGTGATCACCGGCCCCGCGCTGGAAGAAGCCGTCGACCGGGTCATCGGCGGTCCACGCCGCAAAGGCCGCATCATCAGCGAGCACGAGAAGAAGATCACCGCCTACCACGAGGGCGGTCACACCCTGGCCGCCTGGGCGATGCCCGACATCGACCCCGTCTACAAGGTGACGATCCTGGCCCGCGGCCGCACCGGGGGGCACGCGGTCGCCGTCCCGGAAGAGGACAAGGGCCTGCGGACCCGCTCGGAGATGATCGCCCAGCTGGTGTTCGCGATGGGCGGCCGGGCCGCGGAGGAACTGGTGTTCCGCGAGCCGACCACCGGCGCCGTCTCCGACATCGAGCAGGCGACCAAGGTCGCCCGGGCGATGGTCACCGAGTACGGCATGAGCGCCCGTCTGGGAGCGGTGAAGTACGGCACCGAACACGGCGATCCGTTCCTGGGCCGGACGATGGGTTCGCAGCCGGACTATTCGCACGAGGTCGCCGGCGCCATCGACGAAGAGGTGCGCAAGCTGATCGAGGCGGCGCACACCGAGGCGTGGGAGATCCTCACCGAGTACCGCGACGTGCTGGACATCCTGGCCGGCGAGCTGCTGGAGAAGGAGACCCTGCACCGCCCCGAGCTGGAGGCGATCTTCGGCGACGTCGAAAAGCGGCCCCGGCTGACCATGTTCGACGATTTCGGTGGCCGGATCCCGTCGGACAAGCCGCCGATCAAAACTCCCGGCGAGTTGGCGATCGAGCGCGGCGAGCCGTGGCCGCAGCCGGTTCCCGAGCCGGCGTTCAAGGCGGCCATCGCCCGCGCCAGCAAGGCCGCCGAGGAGGCCGGCGCCGAAGCGCAGGGAAACGGCGACAAGGCCGCCAACGGTGCGCCCGGCCCCACCCAGCCCGACTACGGCGCGCCGGCCGGCTGGCACGCGCCCGGGTGGCCGCCCAAATCGCCCAATCGTCCGCAGCCAGCACCCAGTTATCCCAGCCCGGATACCAAGACGGATCCCGACGAGTCCGATCGGCACGAGCAAGACGTGACCCGGTCCAACCCGCCGGCCCACGGCTGAATAACGGAGGCTTCGATGACGCAGCTGGATTCCAGAACAGACCGGGTGCGGGAGTTCGACCAATCCCGAGCCGAGGCCGCCGTCCGCGAGCTGCTGTTCGCAATCGGTGAGGACCCGGACCGAAACGGCTTGCGGGACACCCCAGCTCGCGTCGTCCGGGCCTACCGGGAGATCTTCGCCGGCCTCTACACCGATCCGGGCTCGGTGCTCAACGCCATGTTCGACGAAGACCATGACGAACTGGTGATCGTCAAGGAGATACCGATGTACTCCACCTGCGAACACCATCTGGTGTCCTTTCACGGTGTGGCCCATGTCGGCTACATCCCCGGGGAGGACGGGCGCGTCACCGGTCTGTCGAAGATCGCCCGGCTGGTCGATCTGTACGCCAAGCGTCCGCAGGTCCAGGAACGGCTCACCAGCCAGATCGCCGACGCCCTGGTGCGCAAGCTGGATCCGCGCGGCGTGATCGTGGTCGTCGAGGCCGAGCACCTGTGCATGGCGATGCGCGGCGTGCGCAAGCCGGGCGCGATCACCACGACGTCGGCGGTGCGGGGTCAGTTCAAGACCGACGCCGCCTCTCGAGCCGAGGCGCTCGATCTCATTCTGCGCAAGTGAATTCGGCGCCGGTGCAGGTGATGGGGGTGCTCAACGTCACCGATGACTCGTTCTCCGACGGTGGCCGCTACCTCGAGGTCGGTGGCGCCGTGGAGCACGGTCTGGCGCTGGCCGCTCAAGGCGCGGAGATCGTCGACGTCGGCGGCGAGTCGACGCGCCCCGGCGCCACGCGCGTGGCACCGGACGTCGAGGCCCACCGCGTCGTCCCCGTGGTCAAAGAGCTTGCCGCGCAAGGCATCACGGTCAGTATCGATACCATGCACGCGCAGGTCGCCCGGGTGGCGCTGGAGAACGGCGCTCAGCTCGTCAACGACGTGTCCGGCGGGCGGGCCGACCCGGCGATGGCGCCCCTGCTGGCCGAGGCGAAGGTGCCGTGGGTGTTGATGCACTGGCGGCCCGTGTCGGCGCAACATCCGCATCAGGTCCCGGACTACCGGGACGTGGTGGCCGACGTGCGCGCAGACCTGCTGTCCAGCGTCGACGACGCGGTGGCCGCCGGCGTCGACCCGGGCAAGCTGGTGATCGACCCCGGACTGGGATTCGCCAAGACCGGACAACACAATTGGGCGCTGCTGCACGGTTTGTCGGAGTTGGTCGCCACCGGGGTGCCGGTGCTGGTCGGGGCCTCCCGCAAGCGTTTCCTCGGGACGCTGCTGGCCGGCCCCGACGGCGTCCCCCGCCCGCCGGACGGCCGCGAGACGGCGACCGCGGTGATCTCGGCGCTGGCCGCCCTGCACGGGGCGTGGGGTGTCCGGGTGCACGACGTGCGCGCTTCGGTCGACGCGCTCAAGGTGGTCGCGGCCTGGCAGGGGGTGTCCGATGGCTGATCGAATCGAGTTGCGCGGCTTGCGGATTCGTGGTCATCACGGTGTGTTCGAACATGAGCGGCGCGAGGGCCAGGACTTCGTCGTCGACATCACCGTGTGGATCGACCTCGCTCGCGCCGCGGCCAGCGACGAACTGACCGACACCTACGACTACAGCGTGCTGGCCCAGTTGGCCGCCGACGTGGTCGGCGGAACCGCCCGGAACCTGATCGAAACCGTCGGGGCGCAGATCGCCGAGGAAGTGATCACCGACGAGCGCGTGCATGCCGTGGAGGTGACCGTGCACAAGCCGCAGGCGCCCATCGCGCAGAGTTTCGACGACGTGGCGGTGGTGACCCGGCGGTCGCGCCGCGGCGGTCGAGGTTCGGTGATCCCGGTCTGATGTCGCGCGTGGTGCTCTCGATCGGATCCAACCTGGGCGACCGGCTGGCCCGGCTGCAGTCGGTGGTGGACGGACTCGGCGACGCGCCCGGATCGACGCTGGTGGCGGTGTCTCCGGTCTACGAAGCCGATCCGTGGGGCGGGGTGGACCAGGGCCCGTTCCTCAACGCGGTGGTGATCGCCGACGATCCGGGCCGCGATGCGTACGGCTGGCTACGCCACGCGCAAGAACTCGAGCACGCCGCCGGACGGGTACGCGAACTGCGCTGGGGGCCACGCACTCTCGACGTCGACCTGATCACCTGCTACGACGGCCCGAGCGAAGTGCTGAGCAGTCGGAGCGAGTTGACGTTGCCCCACCCGCATGCGCATCTGCGGGCGTTCGTGTTGATCCCCTGGCTGGATGTCGATCCCGAAGCCGAGCTGACGCTCGCCGGCGGGCCGCAGCCCGTCGCGAAGCTGCTCGCGGAACTCGAACCCGCCGACCGGGCCGGTGTGCGACCGACGTCGTTGACGCTGGAACGCTGATGGGACCCACCCGCAAACGTGACCTGAGCATCCTGGTGCTCGGTGCCGCCGTGGTGGGTTACCTGCTTATCAACGCGCTGTACCGGTGGTTCCCCCCGATCACGTTGTGGACGGGCATCTCGCTGCTGGTGGTGGCGTTCGCCGAATGGCGATGGGGCCGCTTCGTGCGCACCAAGATCGACGACGGCGAGATCGGGGACGGACCCGGCCGGCTGCATCCGCTGGCGGTGGCGCGCAGCGTGGTGGTGGCCAAGGCGTCGGCGTGGGTGGGTGCGCTGGTGCTGGGTTGGTGGCTGGGGGTACTGGTCTATTTTCTGCCGCGAATGTCGTGGATGCGGGCGGCCGCCGAGGACACCGCCGGTGCCGTGGTGGCCGCCGTCAGCGCGCTGGCCCTGATCGTCGCGGCGCTGTGGTTGCAACATTGCTGCAAGTCCCCACCGCAGGATCCGGCCGAGCACGGCGAGGGAGCCGAGACCTAGCCGCGCGGCAACTCGGCGCGAGAATCGCCGGACTGGCGCGACACGCCAAGTGACCTCGCCCGGTACAGTCAGGGGCCATGACCGTTCTGTCCCGCGGCGCCCGGGTCCGGCGCGGCGGCCGCAGGCCGGGGTGGGTGCTCTTGACGACGTTGCTGGTGCTGGCCATCGGGGCCAGTTCCGCACTGGTTTTCACCGATCGCGTGGAACTTCTCAAGCTAGCTGTGATCCTGGCGCTGTGGGCCGCTGTCGCCGGCGCTTTCGTGTCGGTGCTGTACCGCCGGCAGGCTGAGGCGGACCAGGCCAGAGCCCGGGACATGAAACTCGTGTACGACCTTCAGTTGGATCGGGAGATATCGGCGCGCCGGGAGTACGAGCTGACGGTGGAGTCGCAGCTGCGCCGCGAACTGGCTGCCGAGATCCACGCGCAGGCCGCCGACGAAATCGCGGCGCTGCGGGCCGAACTGGCCTCGTTGCGCACCAACCTGGAGATCCTGTTCGACACCGACCTCGAGCAGCGACCCGCGCTGGAAACCCTGGGCCGAGACGGCGCCCGGGCCTTGACCGATCGAGCCCCCAACGGCGCCCAACACGGTGACCTCCCGCCGGCCGACTGGGTGACCAGCGACCGCGTCACCGCAGTGCGACGGGACGAGCGGATCGCCCGCACCGACGACACGGCGATCATCGACGTGCC
The DNA here is from genome assembly GCF_059813095.1 of Mycobacterium sp. NGS22. NCBI lineage: Bacteria > Bacillati > Actinomycetota > Actinomycetes > Mycobacteriales > Mycobacteriaceae > Mycobacterium > Mycobacterium sp. NGS22. Next base: position 96,727 of record NZ_JCALDY010000006.1, on the reverse strand, counting down.
CGAGGAACCGCTCCTGCCGCCGCGTCCTGAGCCGGCGCGCGAGTATGCGCCCCCGGCGCCGCCCCCACCTCCCGAGCCGTTCCTCGGGCCGCGGCACCGGCCCCCTCCACCAGCACAGCCGCAGCCGCAACCCGCTCCACCAGCACAACAGCCGCAGCCGTGGCAACCGGTCGCGGCGGAAGGCCAGTGGTTGCCGCCCGGCGCGCCCGGCAGCAACTGGGTGTCCCCCGAAGAACCCGCTGCCCCCGCGTCGTCGGGCGGGCGCCGGCGACGCCGGGACGATGCTGAGGACGCGGCGCCACCGGTGGCCCAGGTCGACGAGCCGCCCCAGTACGGGGGTCGCCGGTCGCGGTCGCGCCACTCCGAGGAATATCGCGAGTTCGGTGTGGGTAGTTTCGCGCGTCCGGCCGAAAGCGCTGTCGAGGAGATCCCGTCGGCTCCCCCCGAGCAACCCGAACCCCCCGCGCCGGCGCCTCGGCATCGCAGCGCCGAGGAGGAAAACGAGCAACCTGCTGAAGCCGAGCGGCACGCCGCCGGGCAGACGGTGGCCGACCTGATGGCGCGGCTACAGGTCCAGCCCGGCGGGGGCGGACGGCGTCGTCGCCGCGAGGGATGAACTGGGGTCCCGCCGGTGGATCGACTACAGTCTTAGTGACCGTCCGGTACCCGCGCCGCGGGACTGGAACGAACGAATAACTCTGTGAGGTCGTCTGCGATGGGGCAGTTCGACGGTTTGCGCCCGGCCAGGCTCAAGGTGGGAATCATCTCCGCCGGCCGGGTGGGCACCGCGCTGGGGGTCGCGCTGGAGCGCGCCGACCACGTCGTGGTCGCGTGCAGCGCCATCTCCCACGCCTCGCTGCAGCGGGCGCAGCGACGATTGCCCGATACCCGGGTGCTGCCGCCACCGGACGTCGCTGCCAACGCTGAGCTGCTGTTATTGGCGGTCCCCGACAGCGAGTTGCCCGGTCTGGTATCCGGCTTGGCCGCTACGTCGGCGGTGCGGCCCGGGACGATGGTGGCGCACACCTCCGGAGCCAACGGCGTGGCGATCCTGGCGCCGCTGACCGCGCAAGGTTGCATACCGCTGGCCATCCACCCGGCGATGACGTTCACCGGCTCCGACGAGGACATCGTCCGGTTGCCCGACACCTGTTTCGGTATCACCGCAGCCGACGAGGTGGGTTATGCCATCGGTCAGTCGCTGGTGCTGGAAATGGGTGGCGAGCCGTTCGCTGTGCCCGAGGACGCACGTGTTCTTTATCACGCCGCGCTGGCCCACGCCGCCAACCACTTGGTGACGGTACTGGCCGACGCGCTCGAGGCATTGCGGGCCGCGGTGCGAGGCGACGAACTGCTCGGCGCGGAACGCGTCGACGACCAGCCGGGCGGCATCGCCGAACGCATCGTCGGGCCATTGGCGCGCGCGGCGCTGGAGAACACCCTGCAGCGCGGGCAGGCGGCGCTCACCGGGCCCGTCGCCCGCGGTGATGCCGCCGCCGTAGCCGGGCATCTGCGGGCATTGGAAGCCGCGGATCCGCAACTGGCGCAGGCCTATCGGGTGAATGCGCTGCGGACCGCGCAGCGCGCCCATGCCCCTGCGGCCGTTGTCGAGGTGTTGGCGCGATGAGGTCCAAGAAGGCGCCGACGTTCGACCGAGGCCAACTCAACGTCTACGAAACACCGCGGGACGTCTCCGATGTCACCCGCGCGCTGCGGCACACCGGGCGACGAATCATGTTGGTGCCGACCATGGGAGCGCTGCACGACGGTCACCTGACCCTGGTGCGCGCCGCCAAGCGGGTGCCGGGTTCGGTGGTCGCGGTGTCGATCTTCGTCAACCCGTTGCAGTTCGGCGCCAACGAAGACCTCGACGCCTACCCCCGCACCCTCGATCAGGACGTCGCGCTGTTGCAGACCGAGGGTGTGGAAGTCGTGTTCGCGCCGAACGCGACGGCGATGTACCCCGACGGCATGCGCACCACGGTGCAGCCCGGCCCGCTCGCCGCCGAGCTCGAAGGCGCCGCGCGGCCAACGCATTTCGCCGGGATGTTGACCGTCGTGCTGAAACTGCTGCAGATCGTGCGCCCGGATCGCGTCTTCTTCGGCGAGAAGGACTACCAGCAACTGGTACTGGTCCGGCAGATGGTCGCCGACCTCAACGTCGACGTGCAGGTGGTCGGCGTGCCTACCGTGCGGGAGGCCGACGGCCTGGCGATGTCGTCGCGCAACCGTTACCTGGACCCGGCGCAACGTGAACTGGCCGTGGCACTTTCGGCGGCGCTGACGGCCGGCGCCCACGCCGCCGGCGACGGTGTGCAGGCTGCCCTGGAGGCGGCGCGCGCCGTTCTGGACGCGACGCCGGGCCTGGTCGTCGACTACCTGCAGCTGCGCGACACCGAACTGGGTCCGGTGCCCACCGGCGGATCCGGACGCCTGCTGGTCGCCGCGCGGCTCGGCGCCACCCGACTACTTGACAACGTCGCAATCCAAATCGGTCATCCCGCCGGCACCCCCGGGTCGGACGGGCACACCCAATCACATTGGAGGAACTGATGTTACGGACAATGCTGAAGTCGAAGATCCACCGCGCCACCGTCACCCAGGCCGACCTGCACTACGTGGGATCGGTGACCATCGACGCCGACCTGATGGACGCCGCGGACCTGCTCGAGGGCGAACAGGTCACCATCGTCGACATCGACAACGGCGCCCGGCTGGTGACCTATGCGATCACCGGCGAACGCGGTAGCGGCGTCATCGGAATCAACGGCGCCGCAGCACATCTCGTGCATCCGGGCGACCTGGTCATCCTGATCGCCTACGGCACCATGGAGGACGCCGAGGCGCGCGCCTACCAACCGCGGATCGTGTTCGTCGACGCGGCGAACAAGCAGATCGACCTCGGCCACGACCCGGCCTTCGTGCCCGACGGCGTGGACGAACTGCTCGACCCGCGGATCGGTGTGCGATAACCGTGCTGCTGGCGATCGACGTCCGCAACACCCACACCGTCGTCGGCCTGCTGTCCGGCGCGAAGGAACACGCGAAAGTCGTGCAGCAGTGGCGGATTCGCACTGAGTCCGAAGTCACCGCGGATGAACTCGCGCTCACCATCGACGGCCTGGTCGGTGAGGACGCCGAGCGACTCACCGGTGCCGCGGCGCTGTCCACCGTTCCCTCGGTCTTGCACGAGGTGCGGATCATGCTCGAGCAGTACTGGCCGTCGGTGCCGCACGTGCTGATCGAGCCCGGGGTCCGCACCGGGATCCCGTTGTTGGTCGACAATCCCAAGGAAGTGGGTGCCGACCGAATCGTCAACTGCCTGGCGGCATTCAGCAAGTTCGGCAAAGCCGCGATCGTCGTCGACTTCGGCTCCTCGATCTGCGTGGACGTGGTGTCGGCCAAGGGCGAGTTCCTCGGGGGCGCCATCGCGCCCGGCGTGCAGGTCTCCTCGGACGCGGCCGCGGCGCGCTCGGCGGCGCTGCGGCGGGTAGAACTGGCCCGGCCCCGGTCGGTGATCGGCAAGAACACCGTGGAATGCATGCAGTCCGGCGCGGTGTTCGGTTTCGCGGGACTGGTCGACGGACTGGTCGGCCGGATCCGCGACGATGTCAAGGGTTTCTCCGCCGACGACGACGTCGCCGTGGTCGCCACCGGCCACACCGCGCCGCTGCTGCTCCCCGAACTGCACACCGTCGAGCACTACGACCAGCACCTGACCCTGGACGGACTGCGGCTGGTCTTCGAACGCAACCGGGATGCCCAGCGCGGCCGGCTGAAGTCCGCACGCTGAAGCGAACGACGGCGCGAGTTCATTTAAGCTGGCACGTCGTGAGTTCCCCCGATCAAGACGCCGCCGCGGACCTTCCCGAACAATTCCGGATTCGTCGGGACAAGCGGGCTCGGCTGTTGGCCGACGGGCACGACCCCTATCCGGTGGCGATTGATCGCACGCACACGCTTGCCGAGATCCGGGCCGCCTACCCCGACCTGCCCACCGACACCGCGACCGAGGACGTCGTCGGTGTCGCCGGGCGTGTGGTGTTCGCGCGCAACACCGGAAAACTGTGCTTCGCGACGCTCCAAGACGGCGACGGAACCCAGCTGCAGGCGATGGTCAGCCTGGACAAGGTCGGACAGGCCTCGCTGGATGCCTGGAAGGCTGACGTGGACCTGGGCGACATCGTGTACGTGCACGGCACGGTGATCAGTTCACGGCGCGGCGAATTGTCGGTGCTGGCCGATTCCTGGCGGATGGCCGCCAAGTCACTGCGGCCGTTGCCCGTCGCGCACAAAGAGATGAGCGAGGAGGCGCGGGTCCGGCAGCGCTACGTCGACCTGATCGTGCGCCCGCAAGCGCGCGACGTGGCCCGGCAGCGGATCGCGGTCATCCGCGCGATCAGGAATGCGCTGGAACGCCGCGGGTTCCTCGAAGTCGAAACGCCGATCTTGCAGACGTTGGCCGGGGGCGCGGCGGCGCGGCCCTTCGTCACCCATTCCAATGCGCTCGACATCGATCTTTACTTGCGGATCGCTCCGGAACTGTTCCTCAAGCGCTGCATCGTCGGCGGTTTTGACAAGGTCTTCGAACTAAATCGAGTGTTCCGAAACGAAGGAACCGATTCCACCCATTCGCCGGAATTCTCAATGCTGGAGACCTACCAGACCTACGGCACCTATGACGATTCGGCGGTCGTCACTAGGGAACTTATTCAAGAGGTGGCCGACGAGGCGATCGGCACCAGAGAACTTCCGATGCCAGATGGCAGCGTGTACAACATCGACGGAGAATGGGCAACTCTTGAGATGTATTTCTCACTCTCCGACGCACTCGGGGAAGAGATCACACCCGATACTTCGGTTGGCAGTCTGCGTGCGATCGCGGCTCGGCTAGACGTGGAGATTCCCGACGACCGGGGTTTTGGGCACGGCAAACTCGTCGAAGAACTTTGGGAACACGCGGTCGGCAAGAGCTTGACCGCACCCACATTTGTCAGGGATTTCCCCGTCGAGACCACACCTTTGACCCGCCAGCACCGCAGTATTGCCGGGGTCACCGAGAAGTGGGACTTATACCTGCACGGCGTCGAGCTGGCCACCGGTTACTCGGAATTGAACGACCCGGTGGTGCAGCGGGAGAGATTCGCTGATCAAGCGCGTGCGGCGGCCGCCGGCGACGACGAGGCGATGCTTCTCGACGAGGATTTTCTCGCCGCTCTGGAGTTCGGTATGCCCCCTTGCACCGGAACGGGAATGGGTATCGATCGGTTGTTGATGTGTTTGACCGGGCTGTCAATTAGGGAGACCGTTTTGTTCCCGATTGTTCGGCCGCACTCCAACTGAACTGGCGGAGTTGTGCCGGATTGAGTATTTGAGGTTCTTATGGCAGATTAGTTCCGGGGAGTCTATCCGAACTGGATCTGTAACAGCACACGAAGAAACGTGAGGGTAAGCCAATGGCGAAGAAAGTGACCGTCACCTTGGTCGATGATTTCGACGGTGCCGGCGCCGCCGACGAAACGGTTGAATTCGGGCTTGACGGGGTGACCTATGAGATCGACCTTTCGAGTAAAAATGCGGCGAAACTGCGCAACGACCTGAAGGGCTGGGTGGCTGCCGGGCGCCGGGTCGGGGGCAGGCGGCGCGGTCGTTCGGGTACCGGACGGGGCCGCGGCGCCATCGACCGCGAACAGAGCGCCGCGATCCGTGAATGGGCGCGCCGCAACGGGCACAACGTGTCGACCCGCGGCCGTATCCCGGCCGACGTCATCGACGCCTTCCACGCCGCAACCTAACCGCACGACACGCTTGATCCGGCGTCCGGGCCCCAGGCCTGAGCGCCGGATTTTTTTGCTTTTCGCTTGCGGCGAACCGATCGGCGGGCATTCGCGGAAACGCATGGACGTCCTTTTGCGTTATCCCCTTTGTGCTTCGGTGTCGCTGCGTACCGCGAGGTTAGTACCGCGGCGGGCCGACCATTAGAGTGGACGGAAGGTACGCGACGTCGGCCCCTGTGCCGGCTGGGTCGAACGAAGACAGGGTGTCGTCGTTTCGGGACGGAGTACCGATGGTGAGGGAGAGCAGGTAATAACCGATGTTTGAACGTTTTACCGACCGTGCCCGCAGGGTCGTCGTTCTGGCTCAAGAAGAGGCCAGGATGCTCAACCACAACTACATCGGGACTGAACACATCCTGCTGGGTCTCATCCACGAAGGCGAAGGCGTCGCAGCCAAGTCACTGGAGTCCCTGGGCATCTCGCTGGAAGGCGTGCGCAGCCAGGTCGAGGAGATCATCGGCCAAGGCCAGCAGGCACCGTCCGGGCACATCCCGTTCACTCCCAGGGCCAAGAAGGTCCTCGAGCTGAGCCTGCGCGAGGCGTTGCAGCTGGGCCACAACTACATCGGCACCGAACACATCCTGCTGGGCCTGATCCGCGAGGGTGAGGGCGTGGCGGCGCAGGTGCTGGTCAAGTTGGGTGCCGAGCTGACTCGGGTGCGTCAGCAGGTGATCCAGTTGCTGAGCGGCTACCAGGGCAAGGAGGCCGCCGAGGCCGGCACCGGTGGCCGCGGCGGGGAGTCCGGTTCGCCCTCGACGTCGCTGGTCCTCGACCAGTTCGGCCGCAACCTGACCGCCGCCGCCATGGAAGGCAAGCTCGACCCGGTCATCGGCCGGGAGAAGGAAATCGAGCGGGTTATGCAGGTGCTGAGCCGCCGCACCAAGAACAACCCGGTGCTGATCGGCGAGCCCGGTGTCGGCAAGACCGCCGTCGTTGAGGGGCTGGCCCAGGCCATCGTGCACGGCGAAGTCCCTGAGACGCTCAAGGACAAGCAGCTCTACACCCTGGACCTGGGTTCGCTGGTCGCCGGTTCGCGCTACCGCGGTGACTTCGAGGAACGCCTGAAGAAGGTGCTCAAGGAGATCAACACCCGCGGCGACATCATCCTGTTCATCGACGAGCTGCACACGCTGGTCGGTGCCGGTGCCGCGGAGGGCGCGATCGACGCGGCCAGCATCCTCAAGCCCAAGCTGGCCCGCGGCGAGCTGCAGACCATCGGCGCCACCACGCTCGACGAGTACCGCAAGTACATCGAGAAGGACGCCGCCCTGGAGCGCCGCTTCCAGCCGGTGCAGGTCGGCGAGCCGACGGTGGCGCACACCATCGAGATCCTCAAGGGTCTGCGGGACCGCTACGAGGCGCACCACCGGGTGTCGATCAGCGACTCCGCGATCGTGGCTGCCGCCACCCTGGCGGACCGTTACATCAACGACCGGTTCCTGCCGGACAAGGCGATCGACCTGATCGATGAGGCGGGGGCGCGGATGCGGATCCGCCGGATGACCGCGCCGCCAGACCTGCGCGAGTTCGACGAGAAGATCGCCGAGGCGCGCCGGGAGAAGGAATCGGCGATCGACGCCCAGGACTTCGAGAAGGCCGCGAGCCTGCGGGACCGGGAGAAGCAACTGGTCGCGCAGCGGGCCGAGCGCGAAAAGCAGTGGCGCTCAGGCGACATGGACGTGGTCGCCGAGGTGGACGACAACGAGATCGCCGAGGTGCTGGGCAACTGGACCGGCATCCCGGTGTTCAAGCTCACCGAGGCCGAGACCACCCGGCTGCTGCGCATGGAGGACGAGATCCACAAGCGGATCATCGGCCAGGTCGACGCCGTCAAGGCCGTTTCGAAGGCGATCCGCCGTACCCGTGCCGGGCTGAAAGACCCCAAGCGCCCGTCGGGTTCGTTCATCTTCGCCGGCCCGTCCGGCGTCGGTAAGACCGAGCTGTCCAAGGCGCTGGCCAACTTCCTGTTCGGCGACGACGACGCGCTCATCCAGATCGACATGGGCGAGTTCCACGACCGCTTCACCGCGTCGCGGCTGTTCGGTGCCCCGCCCGGGTACGTCGGCTACGAGGAGGGCGGCCAGCTCACCGAGAAGGTGAGAAGGAAGCCGTTCTCAGTTGTTCTCTTCGATGAGATCGAGAAGGCCCACCAGGAGATCTACAACAGCCTGTTGCAGGTCCTCGAGGACGGCCGGCTCACCGACGGTCAGGGCCGCACGGTGGACTTCAAGAACACCGTGCTGATCTTCACCTCGAACCTGGGCACCTCGGACATCTCCAAGCCGGTCGGGCTCGGGTTCAGCCAGAGCGGTGGGGACAACAACTACGAGCGGATGAAGCAGAAGGTCAACGACGAGCTGAAGAAGCACTTCCGCCCGGAGTTCCTCAACCGCATCGACGACATCATCGTCTTCCACCAGTTGACTCGCGACGAGATCATCCAGATGGTCGACCTGATGATCGAGCGGGTCGGCAAGCAGCTCAAGACCAAGGACATGTCGATGGAGCTGACCGACAAGGCCAAGGCACTGCTGGCCAAGCGCGGCTTCGACCCGGTGCTGGGTGCGCGTCCGCTGCGGCGCACCATCCAGCGCGAGATCGAGGACCAGCTCTCGGAGAAGATCCTGTTCGAGGAGATCGGTCCGGGCCAGATCGTCACCGTCGACGTCGACAACTGGGACGGCGAAAGCGCCGGCGAGGACGCGAAGTTCACGTTCACCGGGACCCGCAAGCCGACCGAGCCGGACCTGGCCAAGGCTGGAGCGCACAGCGCGCCGGAGTAGCCGGTTTCGCCGAGCAGACGCAAAAGCCCCCATTTCCTGCCGAAATGAGGGGCTTTTGCTGGGGGCACCTCCCGCTTGCGGGGGACTGCTCGGCGATCTATATCAGCGCGGTTCGATCAGCGCGAAGGCGCGCTTGGCGACCTGCAGCATCCAGCTGGTCACCGTCGGCCCGTGGTCGCGGGGCCAGTTCAACTGGAAGCTCACCACGAACGGTTGTCCGGTCTTGTCGACGGCATACCAGCTGAACGTCAAATCTCCCGGCAGCCCACCAGCTTTCGCGCCGATGTAGGGCCACACGTTGCGGTCCAGCTGGATGCCGGCCACGGCGGACAGGATCTGCCGCACGGGTGCGGCGGTGCCGACGGCGTCGGCCTGCAGCGCCACATGTACCCGGCAGATGTCCTCGGCGGTCCCGTACCATTCGGCGCCGTAGGCCGAGGCCGGAGTGTGGGCCCGAGTTGGATCCGGTTGGTAGGGAGTCGAATTCGCCTGCGTCAGCATTGCGGCGCGCTCCTGCTGGGACGCCTTCTTCCAACGCTCCCGGACATCGGGCTGGCCCCAGCCGACCGAGAACAGCTCGTACATGGTCGGAAACGGGGTCATGCTGGCCGGATCGTGGTGCCCGGCGGTGACCAGCGCCTCTTCGACGGCTTGCGTGCCCATCCGGCCGATCAGTAGATCGGTGGCCATGTTGTCACTGGTGGCGATCATCTTCTCGGCCGCGGTTCGCACCGAGACGTGATCGCCGGGTGCCAGCTCCAGGCCGGACGACCCGACGGCTTTGCTTTTCGTGGTCACCGTCAACTGGTCGTCCCAGGAGACGGTGCCGCGCTTGACGGCCACGGCGAGTGCGTGCAGGACGTACAACTTGAAAATGGAAGCCAACGGCAGCGATTCGCCGGTGTTGGCGCCCGCCACCCGGACGCACTGACCGTTGTCGATCTTCGCCACCTGATAGGAGTAGCGGGCGCCGGTCTTGCTCAGCACCGCATCGATATCCGGCCAGGCGGTGATCGGCGGCGGCGGTTGGGTCTCGAGGTCGAACCGGTCGACCCAGCCACCGTCGTCGGTGTGAATCCGGATGTCTTGTCGCGCACCGTAGGACGAGATCAGGTGCAGGGTGGCCACGCTGGCGCCGATGTCCACGCCGGCCAAGGTGAACGGCCGGTCCCACCAGAGTCCTTCCATGGTCGCTTCCACCGAGTCGACCTTTTCCGGCGCGGCCAGGGTGGCCACCCCGACCGGGCCGATCGGCCAGTCGGAATTGAGCATGTCCATGGTCTGCTGGGCACGCAGCCCGGGCGGGGTAGTGGTGTCGATGCGGTGCCCGGGGTTCGCCGCGTTCGCGGCGGGTGTCGGCGACGGAGCGCACCCAGGCGTCAACGTCACCACCAGCGCGGCCACGGCGCTCAGCGCCGCGACTCGGCGCCGACTACTGAGCCTGTACGTTCCCGGCAACGTCGAGCACGACCTCGAATTCCAGCAGCGAAGCACCGGTGGCCACCGGGTTCTTGTTCATTCCGGCGTGGGCTTGAATGGCAGGTCCGCTCGCCCACGCCTGGAACGCTTCGTCGGACTCCCAGTGCGTCACCACGAAGTAGCGGTCCTCACCCTTGACCGGACGCAGCAGCTGGAAGCCGAGGAAACCGGGCGAGTTCTCCACCGCGTGGGCGCGGTGCGCGAACCGCTTCTCCAGCTCAGGGCCAGCGTCGGCGGGCACCTCGATTGCGTTGATCTTCACCACTGGCATGCCGTTAGGTTACCGTGCCACCCGTGCCCACCGATCTGCTGACCCACCGCGGCGGCCAGGGCAGACCGTTGGTCCTCGTGCACGGGCTGATGGGCCGGGGCACCACCTGGACGCGCCAGTTGCCGTGGCTCACCCGATTGGGCGCGGTGTACACCTACGACGCGCCGTGGCACCGGGGCCGGGACGTCGACGACCCCTATCCGATCAGCACCGAGCGGTTCGTGGCCGATCTCGGGGAGGCAGTCACCGGTTTGGGTGTGCCGGTGACGCTCATCGGGCATTCGATGGGCGCACTGCATTCCTGGTGTCTGGCCGCCGAACATCCCGAGCTGGTCGACGCGCTGGTAGTCGAGGACATGGCCCCGGACTTCGTCGGGCGTACCACCGGCCCTTGGGAGCCGTGGCTGCACGCCCTGCCCGTCGAATTCCATTCTCCCGAACAGGTATTCGCCGAGTTCGGACCTGTTGCCGGACAGTACTTCCTGGAAGCCTTCGACCGTACCGAGACCGGTTGGCGATTGCACGGTCACACCCAGCGGTGGATAGAGATCGCCGCGCAGTGGGGTCTGCGCGACTACTGGGCACAGTGGCGGGCCGTGCGTTCACCGGTACTGCTGATCGAGGCCGGCAACTCGGTGACACCGCCCGGGCAGATGCGCCAGATGCACGAATCAACCGTTGCGACAACATATCTGCATGTCCCTGGCGCCGGCCACCTTATTCACGACGACGCCCCGGAGGTTTACCGGCGTGCCGTCGAATCCTTCCTGGCTACTCCTCGCCGGCCAGCGCGAACCGGCCGTCCGACGTCTGCGTGACCAGTCCGTCGGCGAGCAACGAGAACAGTGCCCGGTCCCGCTGGGCGGTGTCGGAAAGCCACGCCACGTCCAGCTCGGCCCGGGTCGCCGGAGAGTCCTTGGCGCGCAACACATCCAGCAGCCGCCCCCGGACTTGGCGATCGGTCCCGGCATAGGTTTGAACGCGCTTGGCCGGGCCGGCGGCCGGCGGGTAGCCGGCACGTCGCCAGGCGCATTCCCCGAGCGGGCACATCCCGCACTTGGGCGCCCGGGCGGTGCACACCGTCGCACCCAACTCCATCATCGCCACCGAAAACGTCGGCGCCCGTTCGTCATCCGGCAACAGCTCGAGCACGTCGGCGTGGTCGCGGGTCGCCGACGGCGAACCCGCGTCGGCGCGGCCGTGGACAGCGCGGGCCACTACGCGGCGAACGTTGGTGTCCACCACCGGCACCCGCTGGCGATAGGCGAAGCAGGCCACCGCCCGCGCGGTGTAGCTGCCCACCCCCGGCAACGCCAACAGCGTTTCGACGTCGTCGGGAACCACGTCGCCATGGTCACGGGCGATGACGACGGCGCACTCGTGCAGTCGCTTGGCCCGCCTCGGGTAACCCAATTTGCCCCACGCCCGCAGCACATCGGCGGCGGTGGCGGCCGCGGTGGCCGACGGGGTGGGCCAACGCCGTACCCAGTCCGTCCAGATCGGCAGGACCCGGGCGACCGGCGTCTGCTGCAGCATGAATTCGCTGACCAGGATCTGCCAGGCGCTGACGCCGGGCTGCCGCCACGGCAGGTCGCGGCTGGAGCTGTCGTACCAGGCCAGCACATTTGTGACTGGTATGTGGGGCGAGACGGTCACGAGTCCTTCCGGCAGAATGTCTGGCATGCCGAACAGCAACCCCGTAAGCGCCTGGAAAGCACTCAAAGAGGGTAACGAGCGATTCGTCGCCGGGAAGCCCGAGCACCCCAGCCAAAGCATCGAGTACCGGGCCGGGCTGGCCACCGGCCAGAAGCCGACAGCGGTCATCTTCGGCTGTTCGGACAGCCGGGTCGCCGCCGAGTTGATCTTCGACCAGGGTCTCGGAGACGTGTTCGTGGTTCGCACGGCCGGGCAAGCCATCGACGCGGCAGTGCTGGGCTCCATCGAGTACGCGGTGGCGGTCCTGGAAGTGCCGCTGATCGTGATCCTCGGCCATGACAGCTGCGGTGCCGTCAAAGCCGCACTGAGCGCAGCCGACGACGGTGAGATCCAATCCGGTTTCGTGCGGGACCTGGTGGAGCGGGTCGTGACGACGGTGTTGTTGGGCCGCCGCGACGGACTGACCCGGGTCGACGAATTCGAGGAGCGGCACGTACGCGAGACCGCGGCGCAGCTGATGGAGCGTTCGACGATCATCGCCAAGCGTGTGGCGGACGGCGTGTTGGGAATAGCCGGCGTCACCTACCGCCTGGCCGAAGGACGCGCGGAGTTGGTCCACACCGAGGGTGACATCGGAGCTGAGCCAGAAAGCAAGTCCGCCTGACGGCAGTGCGGTGCGGCTACTAACACGGCCGTCGACCGGTTAACCGCGCGACACGCCGACGCGGGTCGGACGCGTCTGCGTGACCTGGCCCTACCGTGTAAATGTGCTGGATCTGGAACCGCGAGGCCCGCTACCCACCGAGATCTACTGGCGGCGCAGGGGACTTGCCCTGGGCATCGCGGTTGTCGCGATCGGGATAGCCGTCGCCATCGTCATCGCATTCGTCAGTAGTGACGCCGGAGCGAAGCCGGCCGACAAGGGCACCACGGCGCAAGGGAACCTGGGGTCGAACGCGCCCCAAGCGCCCGGCGCGCCACAGCCGGCCGGACAGACCGGGGCGCCCGCCCCGGGTGCGCCGCCGGGGACGGTGAACCCGGAGGCGCCGACGCCGACCGCCGCGGTGCAACCGCCGCCGGTTCTGAAGGAGGGCGACGACTGCCCGGATTCGACGCTGGCGGTCAAGGGGCTGACCAACTCGCCGCAGTACTACATCGGTGACCAGCCCAAGTTCACGATGGTCGTCACCAACATCGGTCTGGTGTCCTGCAAGCGCGACGTCGGCGCCGCGGTGCTCGCCGCCTACGTCTACTCGCTGGACAACAAGCGGCTGTGGTCCAACCTGGACTGCGCGCCGTCCAACGAGACGCTGGTAAAGACCTTCACCCCGGGTGAGCAGGTGACCACCGCGGTGACCTGGACCGGGATGGGGTCCGCGCCGAAGTGCCCGTTGCCGCGGCCGGCGATCGGACCGGGCACCTACAACCTGGTCGTGCAGCTGGGGAACCTGCGCTCGCAGCCGGTCCCGTTCGTACTGAACCAGCCGCCGCAGCCGCCCGGTCCGGCGCCCGCGCCGGGACCCGCTCAGGCGCCGATGCCGGAGGCCCCGCCGACGGGCGGCTGATCGCTGCCGCGTTCGGGTGAACTTGGGCGTTCAGCGGGACGCCTGGGCGTTGAGCGTGAAAGCCGGGCTTTGAGTGTGAAAGCTGGGCTTTGAGTGTGAAGACTGGGCCTTGCGGGTGAAGCCTTGGCGGGATTTCGCCGTTTTTCCCACCGTCGGCTCACTCCGAAAGCCGTCGCTTCACACGCAAAGCCAAGGATTCACACTCGAAGTAGTGGAGCAGCCAGAACGCCCTTACCCTGCCCGCGGGGAACCGTCCTCTGGGTGTTTCCGACCCGTTCGTCAGACATGCCGTGGCAGGGCCCTAGTGATCGGCGATGGTCGACTCGGCCAGTTGCGAGAGCCCCTCGCGCACGTGCCGGGCCCACATCGCGCCGATGCCGTCGACGGATTGCAGGTCGTTGGCGCTGGCCGCCAGTAGCCCCTGCAGCGTTCCGAACGATCGGACCAGCAGGTCGACGTGGGCGAACTGCAGTCGGGGGATGCCGTCCATGGCGCGGTAGCCGCGCGGGCTCAGCGCCTGATCCTGGGCCTCGGCTGTCGTCGGATACCCGAAGACCTTGGCCAGTGCGGTGAGTTCGAGCAGGTCGGTGTCCGACAGCGCATCCAGCTCGGCAAGCGTGGCGGCGATCTGCGCCTCGGCCGGTGGCTCGGGGCTGGCGTGGTAGTCGCGCACGATCAGATCGCGGGCGGTGTCGTTGCCGCCCAGCAGTTCCTCGAGCTGCAGCCGCAACTGGCGCCCGTCGGTGCCCAGCTCAACGGCGTCGTTGTCGATGACCAGCCCGATGCGCCGGACCAGTTCGAGCCGCTGCACCACCGTCATCACGTCGCGCAGCGTCACGAAGTCTTCGATCTCGGCCCGGGAGAGTTGCCGGCTGACCTCGTCGAGCCTGGTCTTGTACCGCTCCAGGGTCGCGATCGCCTGGTTGGCACGCGACAGGATGGTCGCCGAGTCGGTCAGCACGTGGCGCTCACCGCCGGCGTAGACGGTCACGATGTTCATCGAATGGCTGACCGAGATCACCGGGTAGCCGGTCTGGATCGCCGACCGTTCCGCCGAGCGGTGCCGGGTCCCCGACTCGTCGGTGGGGATCGAAGGGTCCGGCACCAGCTGCACGTTGGCCCGCACGATGCGGCTGCCGTCGGTGGACAGCACGACGGCGCCGTCCATCTTGGATAGTTCACGCAGCCGGGTCGGGGCGTAGCGCACGTCCAGCGAGAAGCCGCCGTCGCAGATGGCCTCGACGCTCTCGTCGTGACCGAGCACGATCAGGGCGCCGGTGCGGCCACGCAGGATGCGTTCCAGGCCGTCGCGCAGCCCGGTGCCGGGGGCCAGGCGGGCAACGGCCTCACGCAGGGTCGGACGAGTCACAGCGAGCATTCTGCTACGCCAGGCGGCTGGGCGGGACCCCTATCCGGTGCCGTCGAGCTGTTGGAGCGGCGGCGGCTCGAAGCTGTGATGGTCGGCGATGTCGACGATGTGGTGCAGCGCCTCGCGGATGGTGGCCGCGGTCAAGGCCCGCATTCCGGCCGGGACGGCGGCGCAACCCGGCGGAATCAACGCGACGTTGAATCCCTGGCGGGCGGCTTCGGCCAGCCGCCGCTCCATGCCGTGCACCCGGCGCAGGTCACCAGCCAGGCCCACTTCGCCGATCATCACCGCGGTGGTGGGCAACGGCAGGCCGGCCCACGCCGACGCCAGCGCGGTCGCGATCGCCAGGTCCGACGACGGTTCGGTCAACCGCATGCCGCCGACGGTGGACAGGTAGATCTCGACGGCGCCGAGTTTCAGCTTGCCGTGCTTTTCCAGCACGGCGGTGATCATCGCGGCCCGGGAATGGTCGATACCGCTGACGGCCCGGCGGGGCGAACCGCCGTTCGGCTCGGCCAGCAGGGCCTGGACTTCCCCGATCAGCGGGCGTTTTCCGTCCAGCGTCACCGTGATCGCGGTGCCGGGCACCGGTGTCGGCCGCTGGTCCAGGAACAGGTGCGACGGGTCGGCGACGCCTTCGATTCCGTTGTCGTGCAACAGGAAACAACCGACCTCGTCGGCGGCGCCGAACCGGTTCTTGATACCGCGGACCATGCGCAGCGAACTGTTGCGGTCGCCCTCGAAATGCAGGACCACGTCGACCAGGTGCTCCAGCGAGCGCGGACCGGCGATCGCGCCGTCCTTGGTGACGTGCCCGACCAGGATCATCGGGACACCCTTGGTCTTGGCGACGGCGGTCAGCGCCGCCGTCACCGCACGCACCTGGGTTACCCCGCCGGCGACGCCGTCGGCTTCGCTGGTCGACATCGTCTGCACCGAGTCGACGATGACCAGCGCCGGCCGCACCGTTTCGACGTGCTGCAGAACCGTGTGCAGGTCGGATTCGGCGGCCAGATAGACCTCGTCATCGCCGCAGCCGATCCGATCCGCCCGCAGCCGCACCTGGCCGGCGGATTCCTCACCGGAGATGTACAGGGCGCGTTGTCCGCGCTGTGCCCACCGGTGGGCGACCTCGAGCAGCAGGGTGGACTTGCCCACCCCGGGCTCACCGGCCAGCAGCGTCACCGACCCGGCGACGACACCACCGCCCAGTACCCGGTCGAGTTCGTCGACCCCGGTCGATCGGTGCCGACTCGTATCGGCCTCGACTGAACTGATCGGCACCGCCCGCGAGGACGGCGCCGGCGAGCGCCGGCCGGCACCGACCGCGGCCAGCACCGCGACTTCTTCAACCGTGCCCCAGCTACCGCAGTCCAGGCAGCGTCCCACCCATTTGGCGCTGACATGGCTGCATTCCGAGCAGCGGTATTGCGAACGTGCGTTGGCCACGAACGTGACCGTATCTGCGGGGTCCGACAGATTCCTGGATCGACAGGCGGTTCAGGAGTGATGCGGCGCCGGCTGCTGCGACTGTTCCACACCGGCCGAGATCGGTACCTGCACGCTGCCCTCGCCGGCCTTCTCGAACTTGAAGGTGAACTTGTAGGTCAGCCCGTTGGTGATGGGCTTGGACAGGTTCACTGTCGCCTTCGCGGCGCCGGTGGATCCCGGCGGGCCGGGGGCCACCGACTGTCCGTCCGGGGTGCCGATGAACAGCATCCCGGAAGCCGGCACCTTCGCGTCCCCGGCCAGCGTCACCGAACCGATTTCGCTGGTGATGCCGGTGAGCCGGTCGCTCTTGTCCGGCGAGTCGTTGACCGCCACCAGCACCAAGTCCACCGTGCGGCCTGGTTGTAGGAAGTCGCCGGTCTGAGTGGCCTGGATGCGGATGTCGCGCAGCGCCAGTTGGCCGATGGTGACCCGGTTGCCGTTGACGGCGGGTTCCTGCGCCGCGGTCTGGGAGATCTGACCGGTGCCACAGCCACTGAGCACGGCGACAGCCATGCCGGCGGTCGCCAACGAGGCGGTTAGCTTGGGCAGGCGGATGTTCAACCGGTTCACTCAATGCCTCCTGCTCGGCGCACGGACTTCACGGACTTCGGTTTTCAACTATGGACAGTAGTAGCAAGGCACCGCGGGCGGTAGCGGGGACCGGGGATGTCGCAGGGCGGACAGCCCCGCCGAATTCCGTCGAACCCAACAAGGTACCCTCAGAGGGCGGATTCGGACCCGTGCCCAGGGGGCCGAATGCGTCACCGAAGATAATCCCCCTGCACGTCTGAGCCCGCCTGTCAACCCCTAATCTGCGCGTGGCGTGCCTCTGACCTGCACCGTTGTTCCACACGCGCCGGGCCCGCGTGTTAGACTTAACTAACGAAAGGGGCTCGAATCAGATGATCTTCAAGGTCGGTGACACCGTTGTCTACCCACATCACGGTGCTGCGTTAGTCGAGGCGATCGAAACTCGAACCATCAAAGGGGAGCAAAAAGAGTATCTCGTCTTGAAAGTCGCGCAGGGTGACCTGACCGTTCGAGTGCCCGCTGACAACGCCGAGTACGTCGGCGTCCGCGATGTCGTAGGCCAGGAAGGCCTCGACAAGGTTTTCCAGGTGCTGCGCGCACCGCACACCGAAGAGCCGACCAACTGGTCGCGTCGGTACAAGGCCAACCTGGAGAAGCTGGCTTCCGGCGACGTGAACAAGGTCGCCGAGGTAGTGCGCGACTTGTGGCGGCGCGACCAGGAGCGCGGCCTGTCCGCCGGCGAGAAGCGGATGCTGGCCAAGGCCCGGCAGATCCTGGTCGGCGAGTTGGCGCTGGCCGAGAGCACGGATGACGCCAAGGCCGAAACCATCTTGGACGAGGTTCTGGCGGCAGCTTCCTGAACGCCTCCTGAACCGCCCGGGGCTCGTAAATGGGCGCGGGAAACGTAGCTGCGATCGTCCCGGCCGCGGGGTCGGGGCAACGGCTGGCCGCGGGTGTGGCCAAAGCGTTCTATCAACTCGAAGGGCAGTCGCTGGTCGAGCGGGCCGTCGAGGGTCTGCGGGCATCGGGTGTCGTCGACACCGTCGTCGTGGCGGTGCCGCCTGACCGCACCGACGAGGCGAAGCTGATCCTGGGCCACATCGCCACCATCGTCGCCGGCGGGCCGACCCGCGCCGAATCAGTGCAGTTAGCGCTGTCGGCGATCGCGGAGTCGACGGAGTACGTGTTGGTGCACGATGCGGCTCGCCCGCTCACACCCCCCGCGCTGATCGTGCGGGTCGTCGAGGCGTTGCGGGCAGGCCACAGCGCCGTCGTGCCCGGACTGCCGCTGTCCGACACCATCAAGGCGGTCGATGCCAACGGGGTGGTTCTGGGCACGCCGGAGCGGGCGGGTCTGCGCGCAGTGCAGACACCGCAGGGATTCTCGACCGAGTTGTTGACGCGCGCCTACCGTCGCGCCGACACCGGCGGGTTCACCGACGACGCATCCCTGGTGGAGCAGGTCGGCGGACAGATCCAGGTGGTCGACGGTGACCCGCTGGCATTCAAGATCACCACCCAGTTGGATCTGTTGCTGGCCAAGTCGATAGCCCGCCAGTGATCCAGTCGCCGCGCGTCGGGTTGGGTGTCGACGTGCACCCCATCGAACCCGGCCGTCCTTGCTGGCTGGTGGGCCTGTTGTTCCCCGGTGCGGACGGCTGCGCCGGACACTCCGACGGCGACGTCGCCGTGCACGCCCTGTGTGACGCCGTACTCTCCGCAGCCGGACTGGGCGACATCGGCGGAGTGTTCGGGGTCGACGAGCCACGCTGGCAGGGCGTCAGCGGCGCCGACATGCTTCGGCACGTGATCGAACTGCTCACCGAGGACGGTTACCGGGTGGGCAATGCGGCCGTCCAGGTGATCGGAAATCGGCCGAAGATCGGCGGGCGGCGCTCCGAGGCTCAGGCCGTGCTGTCGAGGCTGCTCAACGCCCCGGTGTCGGTGGCCGCCACCACCACCGACGGGCTCGGCCTCACCGGGCGGGGCGAGGGCCTGGCCGCCATCGCCACGGCGATGGTCCTTCCGCTGCGCTGAACCCGCGCTCGTGAGCCACGCTGGGGTGACGTTCGGCGCTGACGGTCACTCTGGCGTGACGCTCGCGCCGGGCGGCCCGAGTGCAGGCAGTAAGCTGGCACGTCGTGACCGATCGTGCCGGCCTGCGGCTCCATGACACGGCGACCGGTGCCGTGCGTGACTTCGCGCCGTTACGGCCCGGACACGTCTCGATCTACCAGTGCGGCGCCACCCCGCAGGGGCTACCGCACATCGGCCACGTCCGCAGCGGCGTCGCGTTCGACATCCTGCGCCGCTGGCTGACCGCGAGTGGCTACGACGTCGCCTTCGTCCGCAACGTCACCGACATCGAAGACAAGATCCTCACCAAAGCGGCCGCCGCCGGCCGGCCCTGGTGGGAGTGGGCGGCCACCCACGAAAGGGCGTTCACCGCGGCCTACGACTCGCTGGACGTGTTGCCCCCGTCCGCCGAGCCACGCGCGACCGGCCACATCACCCAGATGATCGACTTAATGGAACGCCTGATCGAAACCGGTCACGCCTACGCCGCCGGTGGCGACGTCTACTTCGACGTGCTCAGCTACCCGGAGTACGGGCAACTGTCCGGACACCGCATCGACGACGTCCACCAGGGCGAAGGCGTGGCCACCGGTAAGCGCGATCAGCGCGACTTCACCCTGTGGAAGGGCGAAAAGCCCGGCGAGCCGTCGTGGCCCTCGCCGTGGGGGCGCGGACGTCCCGGCTGGCACATCGAATGCTCGGCGATGGCCCGCACCTATCTCGGACCGGAATTCGACATCCATTGCGGCGGAATGGATTTGATCTTCCCGCACCACGAGAACGAGATCGCCCAGAGCCGTGCCGCCGGGGACGGGTTCGCCCGCTTCTGGCTGCACAACGGCTGGGTGACGATGGGCGGCGAGAAGATGAGCAAGTCGCTGGGCAACGTGGTGGCCATCCCCGCGATGCTGCAGCGGGTGCGACCGGCCGAACTGCGCTACTACCTGGGCAGCGCGCATTACCGTTCGATGCTGGAGTACACCGAGGTCGCGCTGCAGGACGCGGTGAAGGCCTATGTCGGGCTCGAGGATTTCCTGCACCGGGTGCGCAGCCGGGTGGGAGCCGTCTGCCCCGGCGAATGGACGCCGCGATTCGCCGCGGCGCTCGACGACGACCTGTCGGTGCCGGCGGCGCTGGCCGAGATCCACCAGGCCCGCGCCGACGGCAACCGCGCGCTGGATTCCGGGGACCACGAGAGTGCGTTGCACGCCGCCGGTGCGATCCGGGCGATGACGGGCATCCTGGGCTGCGATCCGCTGGACGAGCGCTGGGAATCCAAAGACGAGACCTCGGCCGCGTTGGCCGCCGTCGACGTGCTGGTGCAGGCCGAATTGCAGAACCGGCAGAAGGCTCGCGAGGAGCGAAACTGGGCCCTGGCCGACGAGATCCGGGACCGGCTCAAGCAGGCCGGCATCGAGGTCACCGACACTGCCGACGGTCCGCAGTGGACGCTGGGTGGTGACGGCAAGTAGATGGCCGGCAATTCGCAGCGCCGGGGAGCCATCCGTAAGACCGGTACCAAGAAAGGTCCGACCGTCGGTTCGGGTGGCCAGCGCCGTCGCGGGCTGGAGGGGCGCGGGCCGACGCCGCCGGCGCATCTGCGGCCCAATCATCCGGCAGCCAAGCGGGCCAAGGCCCAACCGCAGCGCCCGGCCCGGAAGGTCGACGAGACCGAGACGGTGCTGGGCCGCAACCCGGTGCTGGAATGCCTGCGCGCCGGTGTGCCGGCCACCGCGCTATATGTGGCGCTGGGCGTCGAGGCGGACGAGCGGCTCACCGAATCCGTCTCTCGCGCAGCCGATTCGGGTATCTCGATCCTGGAGGTGCCGCGCAGCGACCTGGACCGGATGACCGCCAACCATCTGCATCAGGGCATCGCGTTACAGGTGCCGCCGTACGACTACGCCCACCCCGACGACCTGGTCGCGACCGCACTGGCCGCGTCCCCGGCGATGCTGGTCGCGCTGGACAACATCTCCGATCCGCGCAACCTCGGTGCGATCGTGCGATCGGTGGCGGCGTTCGGCGGCCACGGTGTGGTCATCCCGCAGCGCCGGTCGGCCTCGGTGACCGCCGTCGCGTGGCGCACCAGCGCTGGGGCGGCAGCCCGGATACCGGTGGCCCGAGCGACGAATCTGACCAGGACACTGAAGGATTGGGCCGATCGCGGGTTGCGCGTGGTCGGGCTCGACGCCGACGGCGACACCCCGCTAGACGAACTGGACGGCACCGATCCGATCGTTGTCGTCGTCGGCTCGGAGGGTAAGGGGTTGTCCCGGTTGGTGCGGCAGAACTGCGACGAGGTGGTGTCGATCCCGATGGCGGGTCGGACCGAGTCGCTGAACGCCGCAGTTGCCGCCGGGGTGGTGCTCGCCGAAATCGCACGTCAACGCAGAAGTTAGGGCGCGCGCAGGAACAACTACACCCCGAACAGTTGCACGCTCGCCCACAGGGCCACCACCGCCACCACCAGAGCGGGCGGCACCGTGCACAGCCCGAGTCGCGTGTATTCGCCAACGCCGGTCGGCACATCCTGGCTCCGCAGCACCCGTCGCCACAACAGGTTGGACAGCGATCCGGCGTAGCTCAGATTCGGTCCGATGTTGACACCGATCAACACCGCCAGCACGGCCGCCGGACCGCTGGCCACGACCAGCGGCACCAACACCAGTGTCGCGGGCAGATTGTTCACCACGTTGGCGAGCACGGCGGCCACGGCGGCGATACCGAGCAGCGCCGGCAGGCTCGACCCGGCTGGCAGGAACGCCGACATCCGCGCCGACATCCCGTTCAGCGTTACCGCCTGAACGACAATGCCCAGCGCGAGCACGAACACCAGAAACGGCAGATTCGCCGAGCGAACGATCTCTGTCACCGAGATGTGCCTCTGCCGGAGACTCCGCAACCCCAACGCTGTGGCCCCGGCCAGCGCGGCCCATGCGGGTGCCACGTCAAGCGACTCGGCGGCGACGAACCCGACGAGCGTCAGCGCCACGACCAGCAGAACGAACAGCGGCGGACGCGCCGGCGGACCGATTTGGGTACGGTCTGGGTCGACCCGCAAGTCCCGCGCAAAGAACAACCGGAAGACCAGATAGACCGTAGCGACCGCGGACAGCCACGGCAGCGCCATGAGCAACGTGAACCTGGTGAACGAGATATTCGCGCCGCGGTAGACGAGAAGGTTGGTCAGATTCGACACCGGAAGCAGCAGCGAGGCCGCATTGGCCAGGTGGGCTGTGGCATAGGCGTACGGGGGCAACGGAGTTCGCAGCTGCCGGACGGTGGCCAGCACCACCGGAGTCAATAGCACCACGGTCGCGTCCAGGCTGAGTACCGCAGTGATGACGGCCGCGATGACGAACAACTGTCGCAACAGCCCGGTCGACCCTGCGGTCGCACGCGCCAGGGCTGCGCCGGCCGCTTCGAACAGACCCTCGGCGTCACACAGATTGGCCAGCACAAGCACCGCTCCGAGGAAGGCGACTACGCGGGCCAGTCCGGAGGTTTGCGCCGCGGCCTGGCTTGGTGAGATGGCACCAACTGCAATCAGCATGGCGGCTGCGGGTACGGCCGCAGCGGCTTCCGGCCATCCGCGGGGGCGGGCCACGGCAAAGCCGAGGACGACAACGAGCGATATCAGGCTGAGGATCAGGGCCAAGGCTGAATTCGCTTCTAACGCCAGGGATCTTCGTACCGCCACACCGTCGGCATATGGATCTCGACACCGTCCTCTGCAGCCAGCTCGTCGAGGATGCGAATGGACACGTCCAGGTCGTCAACGGCGTATGGCATGGCCCGCAACGGTTCTGACAGCGAGCTGAAGAAGTCATCCCAGTGGATGAGAACCACGCGGCGCGCTCCCACTGCGCGTACCGTCTCGGACCAGTAGTCGACCAGGTATGAGCGCGGCCGCAGACCCAGTTGTCCGACACCGAGATAGGCGACCTCGGCTCGGTATCCGGCCAGTGCGCCCTCGACGAAACCGGCGCTGCCCTGGATCAGCAGCCGTCGCGCTGATGGCCGGTGGTGAATCAACGTCGACCACGCCTCGCCGCAGCGGTAGGCCGACGCCTTCACCGGTGGCACCAGCGGCGCGTCGATCGTCCCGGGAAACCGGTCGGGCGGGCAGTGATGCGACTCGACCAGCGTAACCTCGTAGGCCCCCAACGCGATTGGCTCACCGGAGACCGCGACGACCAGACGGTCCTCTGGGAGGCCGTGTCCGCGGCCGACGTTGGCCGCCGACTCACCACCGACCAACTGGGCGCCGGTACGCTCGGCGACCAACGCGGAATCCATGACGTGGTCGATGTGGGTGTGCACCGGTATGACGGCAGCGAGCCGAGATACCTTGGCCCGGGCCAGGCAGCCGTCGACGCGCGCGGCCGACGGCGCGACCTTGCCGACGGCCACTTGTGCCAGTCCCGGACGGGAGAAGTAGCCATCGGTCAGCAACGCCGACGACCCGTCGTCCAGCAGCAGTGTCGCCACCCCCATCCAGGTCGCCCACAGCGGCGAATCAGGTTGGGCGGCGGGCACATCGAACCGATCCGAATACTGTCCGAGGTCGGGCCGTCCCAGTTTGAGCCGCATCAGCAGAACGCGCCCAACTCGACCCCGGCGGCGAGCAGCTCGTCACGCACCGCGGCCGCGATCGACACCGCGCCCGGCGAATCACCGTGCACGCAAACCGATTCCACTGTCACTGCAACCGGGGAGCCGTCGACTGCCGGCACCTCGCCCGAGGCCACCATGGCCGTTACCCGTTGGGCGATCTGCGTCGGATCATGCAGCACCGCACCGGGTTCGCGACGGGGCACCAACCGGCCCTCGGCTGTGTAGGCGCGATCGGCGAAGGCCTCGGCGACGGTGCGCAGACCTCGGCTTTCGGCCTCGTCGAAGAACACCGATCCGGTCATGCCCAGCACCGGCAGCGCAGCGTCCACATCATGTATCGCAGCGGCGACCGCGGCGGCCTGTTCGCGATGCGTGACGATCGTGTTGTACAGCGCCCCATGGGGTTTGACGTAGGACACCGCCGCACCGCCGGCCTGTGCCAACGCCTGCAGTGCGCCGATCTGGTAGATCACGTCGGCATGCAGGTCCTGGGCGTCGACGTCGATGAACCGCCTGCCGAATCCGGCCAGGTCGCGGTAACTCACCTGTGCGCCGATCCGCACCCCCCGCTCGGCGGCCGACCGGCACACCCGCAGCAGTCCGGCCGGGTCGCCGGCGTGGAAGCCGCACGCCACGTTGGCGCTGGTGACGATGCCGAGCATGGCTTCGTCGTCACCCAGTCGCCAGACGCCGAATCCTTCACCCAGATCGGCGTTGAGGTCGATGCGGCGCAATTCGGCCTACAGCTTGGCGATCTTGCCGGCGATCTGGTTGGCGATGTCGGCTGCCGCGGTGCCGGATTCGGAGTAGGCGCACGTCACGATGTCGACCGCGATGTTGTTGCGCACCGTCAGGGCACGTTCACACGCCCAGCCGTCGCCGTTCTCCTGGACTTCGGACGTGTTGAGCATGCCGTTCTGGTCGGTGACATCGTTGACCGTCCAGATGGTGTCGGGCTGGTTGGGGCTGACGTCGTTGAAGCGACGGTTGCCGCAGGCTTTCCAGCTCTGCACCGAGGAGTTGTAGAAGTTGCTGGCGTCCTGGGCGTTCGGGAAGGCCACCACCGCCTGGATCGCGTAGTGCTTGCGTTTCTTGGAGTCATCGATGCTGTCGTCGAGGCGCTGCCCGCGCATCGCCTTCCACCCGGTCCCGGCGTAGACCTTTTCCTGCGCGGCGCCGTCGACGGCCAGGCAGTTCTTGTCGCTGACGTTCTTGCTCCAGTCCCACATGGCTTTGGCGCTGAACCACACCTTCATCGACGTCGCACCCAGGACGCTGTTGATCTGGCTGGTGTCGAGCAGGAGGTTGTCCAGGGCGCTGACCGAGATCGGAGTCTGATTAGCCAGACCGGTCTTGTCGCCTGCCATGGCCTTGCCGTCAATCACGTCTGTGCAACCGCCGATGAGCAGGCACGCCCCGCTCAGCGCGACGACCGCGGCGATCTGCTGGCGCACTGTTCCCCCTTCCCCAAGCACCTCGCAGGCCCCATCAGCCGGCGCCTCATCAGCTTAGGCGCTGGCTGTGTCGATGTCGCCGAACGACCCCGGCCTCCGACACCCGCGCCGTCTTGCAGCTGCGGCCCGCAAACCGCGGTAGCCTCACCGAACGTGAGTCCCACACCGCGCAGGCGGGCGACTCTGGCGTCGTTGGCAGCCGAGCTCAAGGTATCGCGCACCACGATCTCCAACGCCTTCAACCGGCCCGACCAACTCTCCCCGGAACTTCGTGAGCGGGTGCTCGCCACCGCGAAACGCATCGGCTACGCGGGGCCCGATCCGGTGGCCAGATCGTTGCGTACCCGCAAGGCCGGTGCGGTGGGTCTGGTGATGACCGAGGCGTTGACCTATTCCTTCAGCGACCCGGCGGCACGGGACTTCGTCGCAGGACTGGCGCAGTCGTGCGAGGAGCTCGGTCAGGGGTTGTTGCTGGTGTCCGTGGGTCCCAGTCGCAGCATCGAGGACGGCACCACGGCGGTACTGGGCGCCGGGGTGGACGGGTTCGTGGTGTATTCGGTGTCCGACGACGACCCCTACCTGCAGGTAGTGCTGCAACGGCGGCTGCCGGTGGTGGTGGTCGATCAGCCGGTGGGCTTGTCGGCGGTGTCGCGGGTCGGCATCGACGACCGCGCGGCGATGCGCCAGATCGCCGACCACGTGCTGGGGTTGGGACATCGGGAGATCGGGCTGCTCACCATGCGACTGGGACGCGACCGGCGTCAAGGGCTGGTCGACGCCGAACGGTTGATGTCGCCGACGTTCGACGTGCAGCGCGAACGCATCATCGGGGTCTGGGAGGCGATGGCGGTCGCCGGCGTCGATCCGGATTCGCTGACGGTGGTGGAAAGCTATGAGCACCTGCCCACTTCGGGCGGCGATGCCGCCAGAGTGGCTCTGCAGGCCAATCCGCGGATCACCGCGCTGATGTGCACGGCCGACATCCTGGCCCTGTCGGCCATGGATTACCTTCGCGCACACGGCATTTACGTGCCGGGCCAGATGACGGTGACCGGTTTCGACGGCGTCGAGGACGCGATCAGCCGAGGGTTGACGACGGTGGCGCAGCCCAGTCTGCAGAAGGGTCGCCGCGCCGGTGAACTGGTGCTGCAACCGCCGCGGTCCGGCCTGCCGGTGGTCGAATTGCTGGACACCGAACTGGTCCGGGGGCGGACCTGCGGCCCGCCGGCTTAGTCCGATGGTCGCGACCCGCTGCGAGCGGACTGCGCGACTAGCAGTTCTCGTGATCGCCGATCAGCAGTCGCACGGCCAGGTCCAGGCGCTTGCTGACGTCGGTGGCCGAGGCGCGCCGGGTCAGCCACGCCAACAGATTGGACAGCCACACGTCGGAGATGACCCGGGCGATGTGGTACTGGTCCTCGGTCGGCTCGCCGTCGCTCATGGCCCGGGCGAACATGGAGTCGATCAGCTTCTCGACCTGGTCGACCTCGCTGGCTGCCGACGCGTCGGCGAACACGTACGCGCGCGTCATGGCCTCGGTCAGCAGCGGGTTGCGCTGCATGGCGCGATTGAGCTTGCCGACCATGAAATTCAGCCGCTGGAACGGGGTGCCGCCGGCCACCGCGGAACGGTCGGTCTTGGCGTCGATGCGGCTGAACTCGCGGCCCAGCGCCGACACCAGCAGGTGCACCTTGGACGGGAAGTAGCGGTACAGCGTGCCCACCGCGACGTCGGCGCGATCAGCCACCGCGCGCATCTGAACGGCCTCGTAGCCGCCCTTTGACGCGATGGCCATGGTGGCGTCCAGGATGCGCTTGCGCCGCTCGCGCTGCGCCTCCGACCCCAACTCCGATTCAGCCAGTACCGCCACGTTCACGACCTCGCGAGGGTGGTTGTCGGAAGCGCGAGCGTTGCTCGTGTTCGCTGGCGACATACGGCGGGCGGCTCCTCGTGCGGGCGATCTGATCGCAAACGATACGCATTCTTCGCGTTAATCTCCCACCTCCCCGTAGCCGGGCCGACGACGTGTCCTGGCCTGATACCGTCGACTTGACGGCCGATCGCTTCCACTATTAGAACACGTTCTAGTGGGCATGATTGATTGCCTGCCCTGTGAATTTGATGACGCCGAGGAGTGCTGGTGGTAGCGACCGTCACCGACGAACAGTTCGCAGCGCGCGAGTTGGTGCGCGACTGGGCCCGCGGCGCGGCTTCGGGGCAGGCCGCCGCCGTGGTGGCCAGGGCCGTGGAACAGGGAGAGCCCGACGCCTGGCGGCCGGTGTTCGCGGGGTTGGCCGACCTCGGCCTGTTCGGCGTTGCGGTGTCCGAGGAGGCCGGAGGAGCCGGCGGCAGCATCGCGGACTTGTGCGCCATGGTCGAGGAGGCCGCCAAGGCGCTGGTGCCCGGTCCGGTCGCCACAACCGCGCTGGCGACTCTCATCGTTGATGATCCGGAAGTCCTGGCCGCGTTGATATCCGGTGAACGTTTCGCCGGACTGGCGTTGGAAGGCGAGGTGCGGTTCGACGGTTCGGTGGCTTCCGGGGTCTTGCCGTGGGTGTCCGGCGGTGCACCGGGCGGCGTGCTGTTGGTGCCGGGCGACGGAGAGTGGCTGCTAATCGACGCTGACGCCAACGGGGTGTCGCTCGAGCCGCTGCGCGCCGCCGACTTCTCCCGCCCGCTGGCCCGCGTGGAGTTGACGTCGGCGCGGGCCATCCGGCTGGACACCCCGCCCGGACGGGTCGCCGACCTGGCCGCGACGCTGCTGGCGGCGGAGGCCGCGGGCGTCACTTGGTACGCCCTGGAGACCGCGGTCGCCTACGCCAAGGTGCGCGAGCAGTTCGGCAAGCCGATCGGCAGCTTCCAGGCGATCAAGCACCTGTGCGCGCAAATGTTGTGTCGCGCCGAGCAGGCCGACGTGGCCGCCGGCGATGCAGCCGGCGCGGCGTCCGATCCCGACGCTCGGCAGTTCGCCATCGCCGCGGCCGTCGCCGCCGGTCTGACCATCAGGGCCGCCAAGGCCAACGTGCGGGACTGCATTCAGGTGCTCGGCGGCATCGGCTGCACCTGGGAGCACGATGCTCACCTCTACCTGCGGCGGGCGCACAGCATCGGACGATTCCTCGGTGGTGCGGAATTCTGGCTGCGCCGGGTCGCGGCGCTGACCCAGGACGGCGTGCGCCGGCAACTGTCCATCGACCTGACCGAAGTCGAGGGTCGGCGTTCGGAGATCGCCGCGGCCGTCGCCGAAGTGGCTGAGTTGCCGGTCGAGAAGCGGCAGGCCGCACTGGCCGAGGCCGGCCTGCAGGCGCCGCACTGGCCGGCGCCGCACGGGCGCGGCGCGGGTCCGGCCGAGCAGCTGCTCATCGACCAGGAACTGGCGGCGGCCGGCGTCGAGCGGCCGGATTTGGTGATCGGCTGGTGGGCCGCGCCGACCATCCTCGAGCACGGCACACCCGAACAGATCGAGCGATTCGTGCCGTCGACCCTGCGTGGTGACTTCCTGTGGTGCCAGCTGTTCTCCGAGCCGGGGGCGGGTTCGGACCTGGCGTCGTTGCGCACCAAAGCGGTGCGAGGCGACGGCGGCTGGCTGCTCAGCGGACAGAAGGTGTGGACGTCGGCCGCGCACAAGGCCGCCTGGGGGGTGTGCCTGGCCCGAACGGACCCGGACGTCCCGAAGCACAAGGGCATCACCTACTTCCTCATCGACATGAAGGCGCCCGGCATCGAGATCCGGCCGCTGCGCGAGATCACCGGCGACTCGTTGTTCAACGAGGTCTTTCTGGACAACGTGTTCGTGCCTGACGAGATGGTGGTCGGCAAGGTCAACGACGGCTGGCGGTTGGCCCGCACCACGTTGGCCAACGAGCGGATCGCGATGGCCAGCGGGACCGCGTTGGGCAACCCGATGGAGGAATTGCTCAAGGTGCTCGCCGACCTCGACCTCGACGCCGCCCAGCAGGACCGGCTGGCCGACCTGATCCTGTTGGCCCAGTCCGGCGCGCTGCTGGACCAGCGCATCGCGGTGCTGGCTGTCGGCGGGCAAGACCCCGGGGCTCAGTCCAGCGTGCGCAAGCTGATCGGCGTGCGTTACCGGCAGGAGCTGGCCGAATACATGATGGATGTGTCCGAGGGCGGTGGGCTGGTCCACAACCAGGCGGTATTCGACTTCCTCAACACCCGGTGCCTGACCATCGCGGGGGGCACCGAGCAGATCCTGCTGACCGTGGCCGCCGAGAGGTTGTTGGGGCTGCCGCGCTAGAAGCCCCTAGGTCGACTGTGAATCCTGCGACCCGACACGCCGGTGAAGCGTCGTGTGATTCACGCTCGCGTGAGGGCCGGCCCAGCCTCAGGCGAAGTTGGTGACGGCGCAGGTGCTGGGCGAGGTGAGGTTCACCCCCGGGTAGACGACCTGCATGTGCGTGCAGACGTAGACGGTGACGTTGGTCATCGGTTGTCCGGTCGACCAACTCACCGAGTCGATGACGCCGGTGGTCTGGTACTTGTCCGGCGGGCCCTCGCCGAAGTAGACGGTGGTGATCGTGTCGATGCCGCCCTCTTTGTGCACCCGCTCGAACTGGCTGGTCGCGTGCGCATCCAGGTAGGCCACCCGACTGTTGGACCGGATCTCGGTGGTCTGGCGTGCCCACAGACCGGACGGGAAGCCGGCCGGCCCGTCGGGAGTGCGCAGGTTCGCCCCGGCAACGAAGTCGCAACTGCCGTTCCCGTGGCAGTTGACGAAGGTGTGCGTCTCGATCTGATTCGCCTCGTCTACCGGGAACAACGTGGTGGCGGTGTTGCTGCCGGCGACGGCTGTCGGGGCGGGCAGCAACGTCAGCATCAGCCCGACCAGCGCAAGACCCGGTACCAACCGCTTCATCGTGCTCCCCTTTCCACCGACCTGAGCAGAACTTAGCGCTGTGACCTCTACCGAATCAGATTTCCGGGGAGATTGACAGGTCGTCGTGCCTACTCGTCATAGGTGACCTCGACCGTGTCGGTTTCCGGATGAGCCTGACAGGCCAGGATCAGACCCTCGTCGAGATCCTCCTGCTCGAGCACGTCGTTGATCTCCATCGTGACCTTGCCGCCACGCAGCGTGGTGGCGCACGCGCCGCAGTGACCTTCCCGGCAGGAGAACGGCGCATCGAGCCCCTTGGCCAGCAACACGTCGAGCAACTTCGCGCTGCGCGGCCACGAGACGGTATGGGTCTCCCCGTCCAGTTCGACCACCGCGGTGGCCGGTCCCGCCTCGTCGTCGTCGCTGTCGTCGATCGTGACGGCGGCGAACGGGTCGGACTCCAGCGACTTGAACACCTCGATATGCACTTGCTGCACCGGCACTTTCAGCGCATCCAGCGCCTGTCGCGCCGCCTCCATGAAAGGTCCGGGTCCGCAGATGAACGCGGGCCGGTCGGTGAAGGGCGCGGCGAGGTGAGCCAATGCGGCGGCACTGGGCAGGCCCTGTAAAGACTCCAGCCAGTGCACCACCGTGAACCGGTCGGGATATTTGGTGGCCAGGTCCTGCAATGCGTCGCGGAAGATCACCGAGCGGTCGTCGCGGTTGGCGTAGACCAGCGTCACCTGCCCGCTGCCCTCGGCCAGCGCCGACTTGCAGATGGACATGATCGGAGTGATTCCGCTGCCGGCGGCCAGCAGCAGGAAGTCGCCGTCCAGGGTCTTGGGCACGAAGGTACCCGACGGCGCCAGCAGATGGATACGCATGCCTTGGTGCGCGTTGTCGCACAGCCAGTTGGAGGCGTACCCGTCCGCGGTGCGTTTGACGGTGACGGTCAACGCGTCGTCGGTGAACGGCGAACTGCACAACGAGTAACACCGCGCCACCGACCCGGTGCGGTCGCTGGGCACCCGCAAGGTCAAAAACTGACCGGGCGCGTAGCGTAGCCGTTCCGGCGGGATGGACGCACCGTCGGGCACTGCGAACACCAGCGACCGCGCATCGTCGGTCTCGGCGACGACTTCGGCGATCTGCAGCTCCAGGACATGGTCGCCGAGCGGTTCGTCCGGTGCTTGGTCCAGATCCGCCTGGGTCAAGGCCCGCCCTCTCTTCCATCTCAACTAGAACATGTTATAGAAAACCCGATTGGCATCTCTACCAGCCGCAGGAATACCCTGCTCGACACAAATCGGAACGTGTTCTAGTCTTTCCCTAAGTCAGCCGCATCGGTTCTCGACTCAGCCCGCACTCCCACAGGAGGCAAACCTAAGTGACCACCATTCAACAGCGTGATGCGCAGCAGGTGTTAGCTGCCATCGACGATCTGCTGCCGCGGATCCGTGAGCGCGCTCAGGCAACCGAGGATCTGCGCCGGCTGCCGGACGAAACGGTGCAGGAACTCGACGAGGTTGGCTTCTTCACCCTGCTGCAGCCCGAGCAGTGGGGCGGCCTGCAATGCGACCCCACCCTGTTCTACGAGGCCGTACGCCGCATCGCCAGCGCCTGCGGTTCCACCGGCTGGGTCAGCTCCATCCTGGGTGTGCACAACTGGCACCTGGCGCTGTTCGACCAGCAGGCCCAGGAAGAGGTGTGGGGAGAGGACACCAAGACGCGGATCTCGTCGTCGTACGCGCCGATGGGCGCCGGTGTCGTCGCCGACGGCGGCTACCTGGTGAACGGGGCATGGCAGTGGTCGTCCGGATGTGACCACGCCACCTGGGCGTTTCTGGGCGGCCCGGTGATCAAGGACGGCCGCCCGGTCGACTTCGGCAGCTTCCTGATCCCGCGCAGCGAGTACCAGATCGACGACGTGTGGCACGTGGTCGGGCTGAAGGGCACCGGCAGCAACACCGTGGTGGTCAAGGACGTGTTCGTGCCCCGGCACCGGTTCCTGTCGTACAAGGCGATGAACGACGGCACCGCCGGCGGGTATGAGCGCAACACCGCCCCGGTTTACAAGATGCCTTGGGGCACAATGCATCCCACCACCATCTCGGCGCCGATCGTCGGCATGGCCTACGGCGCTTACGACGCCCACGTCGAGCACCAGGGCAAGCGGGTGCGTGCGGCGTTCGCCGGGGAGAAATCCAAGGACGACCCGTTCGCCAAGGTGCGCATCGCCGAGGCGGCCAGCGACATCGACGCTGCCTGGCGGCAACTGATCGGCAATGTCGGCGACGAGTACGCGCTGCTGTCGGCCGGCCAGGAGATCCCGTTCGACCTGCGTGCCCGCGCCCGTCGCGACCAGGTGCGCGCCACCGGGCGATCGATCTCCTCGATAGACCGGCTGTTCGAGGCGTCCGGCGCCACCGCGTTGGGCATCGAGCAACCGGTGCAACGCTTTTGGCGTGACGCGCACGCGGGCCGGGTGCACGCCGCGAACGACCCGGAACGGGCCTACCAGATCTTCGGGAACCACGCGTTCGGGTTGCCGCCCGGCGACACCATGGTCTAGGCCATGACCGCCACCGAGGAACTCACCTTCGAATCCACCTCGCGTTTTGCAGAAGTCGACGTCGACGGACCGCTGAAACTGCACTACCACGAGGCGGGCATCGGCAACGCCCCCACGGTGGTGCTGCTGCACGGCGGCGGTCCGGGCGCGTCGAGCTGGACGAACTTCTCGCGCAACATTGCGGTGCTGGCCGAGCGGTTCCATGTGCTGGCGGTGGACCAGCCCGGATACGGGCACTCCGACAAGCGCGCCGAACACGGACAGTTCAACCGCTATGCGGCCCGGGCGCTCAAGGGGCTTTTCGACCAGCTCGGGCTCAAACGTGCTCCGCTGGTGGGCAATTCACTGGGCGGCGGCACCGCGGTGCGGTTCGCGCTGGACTACCCGGACCTGGCCGGGCGGCTGGTGTTGATGGGCCCGGGCGGGCTGAGCGTCAATCTGTTCGCCCCGGACCCGACCGAGGGTGTCAAACGCCTGGGGAAGTTCTCGATGGAGCCGACCCGGGACAACCTGGAAGCGTTCCTGCGGGTCATGGTCTACGACCAGAAGCTGATCACCCCCGAACTGATCGACCAGCGGTTCGAGTTGGCCAGCACGCCGGAGTCGCTCACGGCGACCCGCGCGATGGGAATGTCGTTCTCCGGAGCCGACTTCGAGCTCGGCATGATGTGGCGCGAGGTGTACAAGCTGCGTCAGCCGGTGCTGCTGATCTGGGGCCGCGAGGATCGGGTCAACCCGCTCGACGGTGCGCTCGTGGCGCTCAAGACCATCCCCAGGGCCCAGCTGCACGTGTTCGGGCAATGCGGGCACTGGGCCCAGGTGGAGAAGTTCGACGAGTTCAACAAGCTGACCATCGATTTCGTAGGAGGTGCGAGATGAGCATCCGTTCCCTGGGTTATCTGCGCATCGAGGCCACCGACATGGCCGCCTGGCGCGAGTACGGGCTCAAGGTCCTGGGCATGGTCGAGGGTAAGGGCACCGTCGAGGGTGCCCTGTATCTGCGCATGGACGACTTCCCGGCCCGGCTGGTCGTCGTCCCCGGCGAGCACGACCGGCTCTCGGAGGCCGGCTGGGAGTGTGCGAATGCCGAAGGGCTGCAAGAGATCCGGAATCGGCTCGAAGTCGAGGGCACGCCGTACAAGGAGGCGACCGCCGCCGAGTTGGCCGACCGTCGCGTCGACGAGATGATCCGGTTCTCCGACCCGTCGGGCAACTGCCTGGAGGTCTTCCACGGCGTCGCACTGGAGCATCGCCGGGTGGTCAGCCCCTACGGACACAAATTCGTCACCGGTGAGCAGGGGCTGGGACACGTGGTGCTGACGACCCGTGACGACGCGGAAACGTTGCACTTCTACCGGGACGTCCTGGGCTTCACGTTGCGCGATTCCATGCGGCTGCCCCCACAACTCGTGGGCCGACCCGCCGACGGAGCGCCGGCCTGGTTGAGGTTCTTGGGCTGCAACCCTCGTCACCACAGTCTGGCCTTCATGCCCGGACAGACCCCCAGTGGCATCGTGCACCTGATGGTCGAGGTGGAGAACGCCGACGACGTCGGTTTGTGCCTGGACCGCGCGCTGCGCAAGAAGGTGCCGATGTCGGCGACGCTGGGCCGGCACGTCAACGATCTGATGCTGTCCTTCTACATGAAGACGCCGGGTGGCTTCGACGTCGAATTCGGTTGTGAAGGAAGGCAAGTCGCCGACGACGACTGGATCGCCCGGGAAAGCACGGCGGTCAGTCTGTGGGGCCACGACTTCTCGGTCGGCTTCAAGAGCTGACCGTGGCTGCCCCGCCTCTCGATCCGCGCACGTTCCGCAGCGTGCTCGGTCAGTTCTGCACCGGGATCACCATCATCACCACCGTGCACGACGACGTGCCGATCGGTTTCGCGTGTCAGTCGTTCGCGGCGTTGTCGTTGGACCCACCGCTGGTGCTGTTCTGCCCGACCAAGGTGTCGCGGTCCTGGCAGGCGATCGAGGCGAGCGGGCGGTTCTGCGTCAACGTGCTTACCGAGAAACAGCAGCACGTCTCGGCGCGGTTCGGGTCCAAGGAACCCGACAAGTTCGCCGGGATCGATTGGCGGCCTTCCCAACTCGGTTCGCCGATCATCGAAGGCTCACTGGCCTACATCGACTGCACGGTGGCATCGGTGCACGAGGGTGGCGACCACTTCGTGGTGTTCGGTGCGGTCGACTCGCTGTCCGACTTGCCCAAGATCAAGCCGCGTCCGCTGCTGTTCTATCGCGGCGAATACACCGGCATCGAACCGGACAAGAACACCCCGGCTCAGTGGCGCGACGACCTGGAGGCGTTTCTCACCACCACCACCCAGGACACCTGGCTGTAAACGAATTCGACACGCAAAGTCGAAACACCGATTCGGTGTAAAGCAATTTGACTTTCAAGGCCGACAAGCCGCCCGCGTCGAAGACGGTGTCTCGCAGGCGCTCAATACAAGTACATCGAACCAGCTGGTGCCGCCGCCCGCCGGGGGGCGGTAGCCGGGCCGGAACACGGGGTAACGCTGCTGCGAAAGGAGTTGGAGGGAGTTTCGCAGCAGCGTTACGGGTTCGTGCCGGTCTCAGGTACGCGCTCCGCGGGAGTGGTCGTCGTCGCGGTAGTTCCCTGACTCGGTGCCCCGTCCCCCGTCGGTCACGGTGTCGGCGCCTTCCGCCCGGTCCGCGGAATCCACTTTGTCCGTCGGGTGCAGATCTTCGGCACGCTGCCATTGCTCGTCGAGCTTCTCGCGCGAGGTGGCTGCTTCGCTTTGATGCGCTGCGGCGCGGTCCTGCAACCGGGCCGCTTCGGCGGCTTTCGCCTCGGCCTCGGCCTGGGCGGCGCGTGCCCTGGCCGCGGTCTCGTCGGCCAGCGCCTCACGGCGTTCGACACGGGCCTGTTCGAGCTTGGCCTGCTCGCGTATCTCTTCGGCCTGTTGAATCCGCTTGCGGCGTTTGCTCCGGTTGGCGAGCATGGCCAGCGCGGCGATCACGGCGATGACCACCAGCGCGGCGATCACGATCCAGACGACGTTGTCGGTACTCATGATGAGCTCCATCGATTCTTCGGTTTGCGGCTGTGCGGTAGCCGTGTCTGTATCGAGTCCCCACATTCGACAGAGATAAAACAAGCGAGTCGGGTCAGAATGGCTGCTATGGCTCTGGATCTCAGCGCATACTTCGACCGCATCGGCTACCACGGGCCGGTAGAACCGACCCTGGATGTCCTGCAGGCACTGATAACGGCCCACTCTCGGACCATCCCCTTCGAGAACATCGACCCGATGTTGGGCGTGCCCGTCGACGACCTGAGCCCAGAGGGATTGGCCGACAAGCTGATTCACCGAAGGCGGGGCGGCTACTGCTACGAACAGAACGGGTTGATGGGTTATGTGCTGGCCGAACTCGGCTTCCAGGTGCGCCGGTTGGCCGGCCGGGTGGTCTGGTCGCTGTCGCCGCAAGCGCCGACACCGGCGGAGACGCACACGGTGCTCGCCGTGACGTTTCCGGGCAGTGCAGGTCCGTATCTGGTCGACGTCGGATTCGGCGGCCAGACACCGACGTCGCCGTTGCGCCTGCAGACCGGCGGCGTGCAGCAGACCGCCCACGAGCCGTATCGCCTGGAGGACCACGGCGACGGGCTGGTCCTGCAAGCCCAGATCCGCGGTGAGTGGCAAGCGCTCTATGAGTTCACCACGGTGACCCGCCCGCAGATCGACCTGACGGTGGGCAGTTGGTATGTCTCGACGCACCCGTCGTCGCACTTCGTCACCGACCTGATGGTGGCACTGGTCACCGAGGACGGGCGGATGAACCTGGCCGGACGCAACCTCGTCATCCACCGCGCCGACGGCAGCGAGAAGGTCGTACTGGACGACGCGGCCGCGGTGGTCGCCGCCCTCGACGAGCGGTTCGGGATCAACCTGGCCGATGTCGACCGCGCTGCGCTCGAAGCGCTACTGGCGAGGCAGCCACGCACCGATCCGGCGTAGCGCCTCTTCGATGTCACCCGTCGGCCCGGCGAACGACAGCCGGACATAGGAGTGGCCGCGCGCGGGGTCGAAGTCGATGCCCGGTGCAATGGCAACGCCGGTGTCGCGCAACAACTGCGAGCAGAACCCCAGCGAGTCGCTGGTGAAGTCGGAGACGTCGGCGTAGACGTAGAACGCGCCGTCGGTGGGCGCCAGTCGTTCGACGCCGATGCCGCGCAGCCCGTCCAGCAGCAACGCGCGGTTGACCGAATAGTGCTTCAGGTTGGCCTCGGCCTCGGCGGTCGATTCCGGGGTGAACGCTGACACCGCGGCAACCTGCGACAGCACCGGGGGGCAGATGGTGAAGTTGCCGGTCAGGCAGTCCACCGCGCGGCGCAACTCGGTGGGCACCACCAGCCAGCCCAGCCGCCAACCCGTCATCGCGTAGTACTTGGAGAAGCTGTTGACCAGCACCGCGTTTCGCGAGGTCTGCCAGGCGCAGCTGGTCGGCGGCGCTTGGTCGTAGACCAAGCCGTGGTAGACCTCGTCGCTGATCAGCCGCACACCGCTGTCGTCGCACCACTGCGCGATGGCCGCGAGTTCCTCCGGCGGGATGACGGTGCCGGTCGGGTTGGCCGGGCTGGCGACGATGACGCCCTGCACCGGCGGGTCGAGTTCGGCCAGCAGCTGCGCGGTGGGCTGGAACCTGGTCTCCGGGCCGCACGGGATCTCGACCACCTCACATCCCAACGCCGACAGGATGTTCCGGTAACAGGGGTAGCCGGGACTGGCCATCGCGACCCGGTCGCCCACGTCGAAGCACGCCAGAAATGCCAGCAGAAATCCCCCGGAGGACCCGGTGGTCACGACCACGGCATCGGGTTCGACGGAAATACCATGCTGGCGTTCATAGTTCGCGGCGATCGCGGCCCGCAGCTCCGGAATGCCCAGTGCCACGGTGTAACCGAGTTCGTTGAGATGCAGCGCCGAAGCGGCGGCGGCGCGCACCGGCTCCGGCGCACCGACGCTCGGCTGACCCGCGGACAGGTTCACCAGGTCGCCGTGGGTGCGTTGGCGTTCCGCGGCCGCCAGCCAGACATCCATCACATAGAACGGGGGGATGCCTGCGCGCAGTGCGACGTGACCGGTCACGGGGTCGGCAGCACCTCAGCTTCCAGCCGGCGCAGCACGTCTCGGGTGGAGTCGAGCAACTGCGCGCTGCCGTGGGCGCGCTTGAAGTACAGGTGCATGTCGTGTTCCCAGGTGATCGCGATGCCCCCGTGCAGCTGAATAGCCTCGGCTGCAACGACATTCAGCGCTTCGGTGGCGGCCAGTCGCGCAGTGGCGGCATTGACGGGTCCGGGTTGGTCGCACGCGTCGTCGACGACGGCCCGGGCCGCGGCAACTGCGACATACAGATCGGCCATCCGGTGCTTGAGCGCCTGGAAGCTGCCGATGGGGCGGCCGAACTGCACCCGGCTCTTGGCGTACTCGACGGTGAGGTCCAGGCAGCGTTCGGCGGCGCCGATCTGCTCGGCGGCCAACAGAATCGCCGCGAAGTCCGCCAGGCCGGGGTCGTCGCCCAACGGTTCGGTGTCTTCGGCGCGGACCCGCGCCAGCCGGCGGGTCAGGTCCATGGCGGCGACGGGCTCGGCGCTGAATCGGGTCCATCTGCTCAGCTGACCGTCGG
Organism: Mycobacterium sp. NGS22; assembly: GCF_059813095.1. NCBI lineage: Bacteria > Bacillati > Actinomycetota > Actinomycetes > Mycobacteriales > Mycobacteriaceae > Mycobacterium > Mycobacterium sp. NGS22. The sequence continues at coordinate 58,529 of NZ_JCALDY010000006.1, read as the reverse complement.
TGGCAGCCACGACGACGTCGGCGATGTCGCCATTGATCACGTAGTCCGGGTCGAGCACCAGCGCTCCGATCGAGCTGCCTTCGGCCAGAGCCTCCAGCGCCGCGCCGTCGGGTTCGGGTGCGGCCAGCAACGCGAGTTCGGCGAGCGTGGTGCCCAGTAGGGGAGACGGGACCAAACCGCGGCCCAGCTCCCGCAAAACCGTTGCCGCGTCGGCCAGTTCACCACCGGCTCCGCCGAGCTCCTCGGGTACCACCAGCGCGGCCGCACCGACCTGCTCGCACAGCAGCCGCCACAGCGACTCGTCGTAGCCGCGTTCGGACTCGATCGCCGCACGCACGGCAGCGGGGCCGGCGTGCTTGGTCACCAGCGCGGCCACGCTGTCGCGCAGCATCTCCCGTTCTTCGGTGGACGTCATAGCGCCTCCAGTACTCGTCGCCGATGCTGCTCCGGTGTACCCCAGGCCGAACGCAGCGCCTGCACCCGCAGCAGCAGCAGCGACAGGTCGTGCTCCTGAGTGAAACCGATCGCCCCGTGCGTCTGCAACGCAGAACGTGCGGCCAGCAGACCCGCCTCGGCGGCCGCGGCTTTGGCCGCGCTCACATCCCGCGCGTCCAGTGTCAACGCCGCGCCGTACACCAGCGGCCGGGCCAGTTCGATCGCGATGTGCACGTCGGCCAGTTTGTGCTTGATCGCCTGGTATGAGCCGATGACCCTGCCGAACTGGGAGCGGTGCTTGGCGTAGTCGACGCTGCCGGTCAGCAGGGCTTCGGCCGCCCCGACGAGCTGTGCGGCGGTGGCCAGTGCGCCGAACTGGTAGGCGCGCGCGGTGTCGGCCTGCCAGGTGTCCCCGGTTGCCGTCACGTCGAAGAGCCGACGGCTGGGGTCGACGGACTCGTGACGCTCACCCGGGGTCGCTTCGCTGACACCTTCCGGACCGGCCAGCAATACCAGTCCGGCGACGTCGGCGTCCAACGCCCGGGGAATATCCGGTGGTAGCGCGAGGGTGGCGATCAGCTCGCCGGACGCCAGAGCACCGCTACGGTCGTCGTCAGCGAGCAGAACCGGTGCGACGGCGATGGATTCGGTGACCGGGCCGGGCACACACCAGCGACCGAGGCGCTCGAGGGCAACCACCAGATCGACCGGCGAGGCGTCGATGCCGTCGAACTTTTCCGACACCATCAGCGCCGTGACGCCGAGGTCGGCCAGTTGCTCCCACACCTTGCGACCGGGTGCGTTGTCTCCGGCGGCCCAGGCACGAACCGCGCCGGGCAGATCGGCGGCGCCCAGCGCCGCGTCGATACTGGCAGCGAAATCACGCTGCTGTTCGTCTAATGCGAAGTCCATTACCGCTTCTCCCGGGGCAGGCCGAGCAGTCGTTCGGAGATGATGTTGCGCTGAATCTCGTTGGTACCGGCGTAGATCGGTCCGCCCAGCGCGAACAGCAGGCCGTCGGTCCAGGGTCCGGCGAGCTCGCCGTCGGCGCCGCGGATATCCAGCGCGGTCTGGTGCAGTGCCACGTCCAGATCAGACCAGAACACCTTGGTGACCGAGGATTCCGCGCCGAGTTCACCGCCGCCGGCCAGCCGGGTGACGGTGCCGAAGGTCTGCAACCGGTAGGCCTGCGCCTTGATCCAGCCGTCGGCGACCCGGTCGGCGAACTCCGGCGGCGAACCGGCGTCCTTCCAGAGCTGCACCAGCCGCTCGGCGGCGGCCAGGAAACGAGCCGGGCTGCGCAGGGACATGCCGCGCTCGTTGCTTGAGGTGCTCATCGCCGCGCGCCACCCGTCGTTCGGGGCGCCGATCACGTCCTGGTCGGGAACGAAGACGTCGTCGAGGAAGATCTCGCCGAATCCGGTGTCACCGCCGAGCTGGACGATCGGGCGCACCGTGACACCCTTGGCTTTCAGGTCGAACATGAAGTAGGTCAAGCCTTGGTGGCGTTGGGATCCGGGGTCGGAGCGAAACAACCCGAAACCCATTTCGGCGAACGGCGCCCTCGAACTCCATATCTTCTGGCCGTTGAGCAGCCAGCCGCCGTCGGTCTGAGTCGCGGTGGAGCGCAGCGACGCCAGGTCGCTGCCGGACTCCGGTTCCGACCAGGCCTGGGCCCAGATCTGTTCACCGCTGGCCATTTTCGGCAGGATACGGTCCAGCTGCTCCTCGGTACCGTGCGAGAACAGGGTGGGGGCCAGCATCGAGGTGCCGTTGGCGCTGGCCCGACCGGGCGCCCCGGCCCGGAAGTATTCCTCCTCGTAGACCACCCAGTGCAGCAGCGGAGCATCCCGGCCGCCGTACTTCTCCGGCCAGGTGATCACCGACAGACCGGCGTCGAACAGGACCTTGTCCCAGTCACGGTGCTGGGCAAAGCCTTCGGCGTTGTCGTAGGACTTCGTCGGGATCGTGCCCCGGTTGGCTTCGAGGAACTCGCGCACCTCGGACTGGAAGGCCAACGTCTCTTCGTCGAAATGTAGATCCATCAAGCCAACTCTCGCAGTTGTGGTTTGACCACCTTGCCGCCGGGATTGCGCGGCAACGCGTCGACGAACCGCACCGAACGGGGTGCTTTGAAGTTCGCCAAATGCTCACGGGTGTAAGCGATTACCGATTCCTCGTCCAACTCGGCACCGGGCCGGGTGACGACGAACGCGCGGCCCACCTCGCCCAGCCGCTGGTCGGGGACTCCGATCACCGCGGCATCGGCGATTCCGTTCATCCGGGCCAGCACCTGCTCGATTTCGGCGGGGTAGACGTTGAAGCCGCCGCAGATGTACATGTCCTTGAGCCGGTCGGTGATCCGCAGGTTGCCTGCGGCGTCGACGGTGCCGATGTCGCCGGTGTGCAACCATCCGTCGGTGTCGATCGCGGCGGCGGTCGCCTGCGGGTCGTCGAGATAGCCCAACATGACGTTGGGTCCGCGCAGCAGCACCTCACCGTCATCCCCGATGCGCAGTTCGAAGTCGGCGAACGGGCGTCCGCAGGTGGTCGCGACCGTCACCGCGTCGTCCTCGGGCCGGCACGCCGTTCCCATCCCGTTGGCCTCGGTCAGGCCGTAGGCGGTCAGCACGATGTCGATGTCGAGTTCGGACTGCATGCGCTCCACCAAGACCACCGGCACGGTGGCCGCGCCGGTCACCGCGAACCGCAGCGAGCTCAGGTCGTAGTCGCCGCGGGCCGGGTGGTCGAGCAGGGTCTGATAGATGGTGGGCGGCCCGGGCAGCACGGTGATGCGGTGCTGCTCGATGGCCTGCAGCGTGCGCAGCGGATCGAAGGTCAGGTGCGGGATCAGCGTCGCGCCGGTCTGCAGGCAGGCCAGGATGCCGGCCTTGTAGCCGAAGTTGTGGAAGAACGGGTTGATGCACAGGTAGCGGTCGTCGCTGGTGATCTTGCCGTTGGCGGCCCAGGCCGCCGAGGCGGACAGCGACTGCCGGTGCGCGCACAGCACGCCTTTGCTGCGGCCGGTGGTGCCGGAGGTGAACAGGATGTCGCTGACGTCGTCGGGGGTGACCGCGGCGGCACGCTCGCGCACGGTCTGGGCGGCCGCGGGATCGTCGCCTCGGGCGATGAACTCGTCCCAGTTCCCGTCGCGTTCGTCGATGCCGATCCGCACGATGTGCCGCAGCGCGGGCAGGGCGGCGCGGTCCAGGTCCGCGGTCCGGTCGGCGCCCAGGAAGCGGCCCGCGGCGAACAGCACCGGCGCATCGGTGCGCGCGATGATGTCGGCGGCTTCGGCTGCGGTATAGCGCGTGTTCAGCGGCACCATGGCCGCGCCGACGTGGTGGATGGCCAGGCACGCGACCACCCAGTGCCAGGTGTTGGGCGACCAGATGGCGACCCGCTGTTGCGGTTCGACGCCGAGGCTGACCAGTGCGGCGGCGGCGCGGTGCACCTCGTCGCGCAGGGTGGTGGCGGTGAAGCTGCGCTCCTCGGTGATCAGGGCGGCGTGATCGGGGTGGCGGCGCGCGAATTGATCCAGCGCCGCGGGAACGGTGCGGGGATCGGTGGTCACGGGGATACTCCTAACAAAGCAAGTGCTTGGTAGGTTAGCCTACAGGTCATGCAGGACGTCGAAGAGTTCCGGGCAGAGGTCCGTCAGTGGCTCGCCGACAATCTGGTCGGCGACTTCGCAGCACTCAAGGGTCTGGGCGGGCCCGGACGCGAGCACGAAGCGTTCGAAGAACGCCGGGCCTGGAACCAGCACCTCGCCAGAGCCGGGCTGACCTGTCTGGGCTGGCCGGTTGAACACGGCGGACGCGGACTTTCCACCGCGCACCGGGTGGCCTTCTACGAGGAATACGCGCTGGCCGACGCCCCGGACAAGGTCAACCACTTCGGCGAGGAGCTACTCGGGCCGACGCTGATCGCTTACGGGACACCCGAGCAGCAGCAGCGTTTCCTGCCGCGCATCCTCGACGTCACCGAGCTGTGGTGCCAGGGATATTCCGAACCCGGCGCCGGCAGTGACCTCGCCAACGTCTCCACCACCGCCGAGCTGGACGGTGACGAGTGGGTGATCAATGGGCAGAAGGTGTGGACGTCGCTGGCACATTTGTCGCAGTGGTGTTTCGTCGTCGCGCGCACCGAGAAGGGTTCCAAGCGGCACGCCGGGCTGTCGTATCTGCTGGTGCCACTGGACCAACCCGGTGTCGAGGTGCGTCCGATCATCCAGATCACCGGCACCGCGGAGTTCAACGAGGTGTTCTTCGACGACGCCCGCACCGAAGCCTCGCTGGTGGTCGGCCAGCCCGGCGACGGTTGGCGGGTGGCGATGGGAACGCTGACCTTCGAGCGGGGTGTTTCCACGCTGGGGCAGCAGATCGTCTATGCCCGTGAGCTTTCCAACTTGGCCGACCTCGCCCGGCGCACCGGCGCGGCCGAAGACCCGGCCATTCGGGAACGGCTGACCCGGGCCTGGACCGGGTTGCGGGCGATGCGTTCGTATGCGTTGGCGACGATGGATGTCGAGCAGCCGGGCCAGGACAACGTGTCGAAGTTGTTGTGGGCCAACTGGCATCGCAGTCTGGGCGAGCTGGCGATGGATGTGCTGGGCAAGCCGGGACTGACGCTGACCGACGGCGATTTCGACGAATGGCAGCGGTTGTTCCTGTTCACCCGCGCCGACACCATCTACGGCGGGTCGAATGAGATCCAGCGCAACATCATCGCCGAGCGGGTGCTCGGCCTGCCTCGGGAGGTCAAGGGATGAGCTTGTCGGAAGCGCCGAAAGAGATTGCCGGACACGGTCTTCTGGACGGCAAGGTGGTGGTGGTGACGGCGGCGGCCGGCACCGGGATCGGTTCGTCCACCGCTCGTAGGGCCCTGGCCGAGGGTGCCGATGTGCTGGTGTCCGACCACCACGAACGACGGTTGGGTGAGACGGCTGCGGAGTTGGCGGCGCTCGGACAGGGCCGGGTGGAGAGCGTGGTATGCGACGTGACTTCCACCGCGCAGGTCGACGCGCTGATATCCACCGCCACAGCACGATTCGGCCGGTTGGACGTGCTGGTCAACAACGCGGGCCTGGGCGGTCAGACGCCGGTTGCTGACATGACCGACGAAGAGTGGGACCGCGTCCTGGACGTGTCGTTGACGTCGGTGTTCCGCGCCACCCGGGCCGCGCTGCGGTACTTCCGGGACGCCCCGCACGGCGGGGTGATCGTCAACAATGCCAGCGTCCTGGGCTGGCGGGCCCAGCACTCGCAGTCGCACTACGCCGCCGCCAAGGCCGGCGTGATGGCGTTGACGCGTTGCAGCGCAATCGAAGCCGCGGAATACGGAGTGCGGATCAACGCTGTGTCACCCAGCATCGCGCGGCACAAATTCCTGGACAAGACGTCGTCTTCGGAGTTGCTGGACCGGCTATCGGCCGGTGAGGCGTTCGGGCGGGCCGCCGAACCGTGGGAGGTGGCGGCCACCATCGCGTTCCTGGCCAGTGACTACGCCAGTTACCTGACCGGAGAAGTGATTTCGGTGTCCAGCCAGCACCCGTAGGGTTTTGATTGAGCGGCTGAAAGGCTGCTGGCCTAGGGGTAGGTGCGAAGTCGAATTTTTCAGGAAAGCGCGGATTGTAGGCTGAATAGTCCTGAAATCGCCGTGCCTACGTTGAATAAACCAGAATTCAATCCGCTAACTGTGACGGCAGGGGGGAAGGGCGGCAAGCTCTTCGGGACGCCAGTGTTGAAAAAGCCCGACATCATGCTGTTCAAACTGTTCGCGCCACCCACCGTATTTCCGAACCCTGAAACCCCGTACGCATTGGGACCGGACAGCGAATTATTGAAGCCGGAGACGAAGCCACCCGAGTTGTTGAAGCCAGAGCTGAATGTGCCGGGCACATCGGTGCTAGAGCCGATCGCAGTGTTGAAGTCTCCGGCATTCCAGAAACCCGTATTGGTGTTTCCCGAATTCCCGGAGAACGTGTTGTAGGTACCCGAGTTGTGCATGCCGGTATTCCACCCGCCAGAGTTTCCGAACCCGGTGTTTCCCGGCCCCGCATTCGCAAGGCCCGTGTTCAGGGCACCCGCATTGCCGAAGCCGAAGTTTCCGACGCCCGAATTCCCGAAGCCAATCGCCCCCGTTCCCGAGTTGCCCAAGCCCAGGCTATTGAGGCCGCCGGTAAGGGTGTTGGCGCCTGAACTGAAGAAGCCGATGTTGCCGTCGCCGGAGTTGAAGAACCCGATGTTGTTACTACCCGAGTTGCCGAAGCCGATGTTGTTGGTGCCGGAGTTCAGTCCGTCGAAGTGGAATTGACCCGACGCCAGGTCATAGTGAGCGCCGCCGACGCCGATCAGATTGTTTCCGGTGAGTCCGAATCCGATGTTGTTGTTCCCGGTGTTACCGGCACCTTGGTTTCCGTTACCGCTGTTCCCTAACCCAAAATTATTATTACCACTGTTGCCCAGGCCTACGTTGTTACTGCCCAGCGTGGGCTGGCTAAACAAGCCACCGCTGCTTCCTAAGCCCCCATTTCCGAAGCCGACGTTGCCGTAGCCGACATTCCCAGCGCCTCGGTTATCGCTGCCAATGTTGCCACTGCCGACATTGTCGTTGCCGAAGTTGCCGCTGCCGATGTTGCCTGAACCGAGGTTGCCGTTACCGAAGTTGCCAGGCCCGGTAAAGCTGTTGTTGCCGTTCCCGATATTGCCGCCGCCAAGGTTCCCGATACCAAAATTCGGGTCGCCCGGGGCGGCTGATCCGATTCCGCTGACGAATTGTCCGATACCGGGTAGGCCCCTTAATGTCTGCTGCCACGAGGACAATTGCGTTGCCGCTGCAGACGCCAAACCGTGATAGTTAACCAGGGCGGCCACATCTGCGGCCCAGAATTCTTCGTAGATATTTTCCGCTGCGGCGATCGCAGGTGCGTTCAGTCCGAAGAAGTTTGATCGGACCAGCTGCACGAATGCGTTGCGGTTTGCCGCGACGACCTCCGGGTGGATTGTCGCAGCCTTGGCCGCTTCGAATGCTCCGGCTATGGCCTGGGCTGAGCCGGCAGCGTTGACTGCTCGCTCAGATGCGGCTTGCAAGAACGCCGAGTATGGCGCTGCCGCCGCGGACATCGCCTTGGCAGCCGGACCTTGCCACGCCTGGCTGGCCAGGTTGGTGGTCACTGAGGAGAACGAGTCGGCCGCCGAAGCCAATTCCTCGGCGAGTCCGGACCAGGCGGCCGACGCCTGCAGCAACGGCGCCGAACCTGCACCCAGGAACATCCGCAGGGAATTGATCTCTGGTGGAAGAGCAAAAAAACTCACAATGAACCCCCGATGATCCCCGTCGCTCGTCTCCCCGCGAGCTCGAACTTCATCAAAGGATAAGATCCGATGCCGCCGTGATGTGCAGTTTTTGCAGAACTTCCTGGACGAGAAAGCCCAGCACGAAAACCCCCACCTTGGCCGAGCAAGCGCTTGGTTGATACCCTGATGCAGTGGACCGAGTGACCGGTCAGGCAAACAGCCGCCGAGACGAGTTGTTGGAACTCGCCGCGGTGATGTTCGCCGAGCGCGGGTTGCGCGCCACTACGGTACGTGACATCGCCGACGGCGCCGGCATCCTGTCGGGCAGCCTGTACCACCACTTCGCGTCCAAAGAGGAGATGGTCGACGAGTTGCTGCGCGGGTTCCTGGACTGGCTCTTCAGCCGTTACCGCGAGATCGTCGACAGTCAAACCAATCCGCTGGAACGGCTCAAGGGCCTGTTCATGACGTCGTTCGAGGCCATCGAGCACCGGCACGCGCAAGTCGTCATCTATCAGGATGAGGCGCAACGACTTTCGTCGCAGCCGCGGTTCTCCTACATCGAAGACCTGAACAAGCAGCAGCGGAAAATGTGGGTCGACGTCCTGCACCAGGGCATCGAGGAGGGCTACTTCCGGCCCGATCTGGACGTCGACCTGGTCTACCGCTTCATCCGAGACACCACGTGGGTGTCGGTGCGCTGGTATCAACCCGGCGGACCGCTCACCGCGCACGAGGTCGGTCAGAAATACCTCGCCATCGTGCTGGGCGGGATCGCAAAAGAAGGAGTCTGAAAATGCCGGAAGCGTACGTCATCGACGCTGTGCGGACCGCGGTTGGCAAGCGCGGCGGCGCGCTGGCCGGGGTACACCCCGTCGACCTGGGCGCGCTGGGCTGGCGCGGGTTGTTCGACCGCAACGACGTCGATCCGGGTGCGGTCGACGACGTGATCGCGGGTTGTGTCGACGCCATCGGCGGCCAAGCCGGCAACATCGCCCGGCTGTCGTGGTTGGCTGCCGGCTACCCCGAAGAGGTGCCCGGCGTCACCGTCGACCGGCAGTGCGGCTCCAGCCAACAAGCGGTTTCGTTTGGCGCACAGGCGATCTTGTCGGGAACCGCCGACCTGATTGTGGCCGGCGGCATGCAGAACATGAGTCAGATTCCGATCTCGTCGGCGATGACCGTCGGCGAGCAGTTCGGCTTCACCTCGCCGACCAGCGAATCCAAGCAGTGGCTCCACCGCTACGGCGACCAGGAGATCTCGCAGTTCCGCGGCTCGGAGCTGATCGCCGAGAAGTGGAACCTGTCGCGCGAAGAGATGGAACGCTACTCGCTGACCAGCCATGAGCGCGCCTTCGCCGCCATCCGCGGCGGCAACTTCGACAACGAAATCCTCACCGTGGAAACCGAAACCGGGCCGTTCCGGGTCGATGAGGGGCCGCGCGAATCGTCCCTGGAGAAGATGGCCGGCCTCAAGCCCCTGGTCGAAGGTGGCCGGTTGACGGCGGCGATGGCCAGCCAGATCTCCGACGGAGCGTCGGCGGTGTTGCTGGCCTCCGAGCAGGCGGTCAAGGATCACGGACTGACCCCCCGGGCCCGCATCCATCACATCAGTGCCCGGGCCGCCGACCCGGTGTTCATGCTGACCGGTCCCATTCCGGCCACCCGCTACGCGCTGGAGAAGACCGGCCTGTCCATTGACGACATCGACACCGTGGAGATCAACGAGGCATTCGCACCGGTAGTTCTGGCCTGGCTCAAGGAGATCAAGGCCGACCCGGAGAAGGTCAACCCGTCCGGCGGCGCTATCGCGCTCGGGCATCCGCTGGGCGCCACCGGAGCCAAACTGTTCACCACGATGCTGAACACGTTGGAGCGCACCGGGGGTCGCTATGGTCTGCAGACCATGTGCGAGGGTGGCGGCACCGCCAACGTCACCATCATCGAACGGCTCTGACCCCTCACCGCCGAGCGTGAATCTCCCGACGTCCACGCGGCGTGTCGGGTCGTAAACTTCACACTCGGGCGGGCCCCGCCGGGCGGCGGTTTAGGGGCTGTGGATCAGTGGTGACGAGCCGCCGCACATTGTTGGCAGCATGCCCGCATGGACTGGCCGTTTCTTGGCGCCGAAGCACTGGCCTGCGGGGTGATTCCAGAGCGGGCAATGCGACTGCTCTACGAACCCGTCTATCCCGGGGTGTACAGCCCGGCGGGTATCGAACTGACGGCGGTTCAGCGTGCCGAGGCGGCTTGGCTATGGTCGCGCCGGCGTGCGGTCGTTGCCGGCAACTCGGCGGCGGCACTGCTCGGTACGAAGTGGGTCAGCTCGAAGCTTGATGCGGAATTGGTCCACGACAACCGAAAACCACCGGCCCGCATCACTGTTCATTCGGACAGGTTGGCGCTCCACGAGACGATGACCAGGGCGGGGATTCCGGTGACCAGCCCGGCGCGCACCGCCTTCGATATCGGACGACGAACCACCGTCCGGTTACACGCCGTCCAGCGACTCGACGCGTTGGCGAACGCGACCGACGTCAAGATCGCCGACATCGAAGCCGTGATCTCCGAACATCGCGGTGTGCGCGGGCTGACCAGGCTGCGACGGGTGTTGCCGCTTGTCGACGGGGGTGCGGAATCGCCCCAGGAGACGCGGCTCCGATTGGTGTTAATCGATGCGGGCCTGCCGAAACCGCAGACGCAGATCAGGGTTTACGACGAATACGGGGATTTCGTCGCCCGCGTCGATATGGGCTATCGGGAGTTTCGGGTCGCCGTTGAATACGACGGGCCGCAACACTGGACGGAGCCCGACCAGCAGGCCCGCGATATCGAGCGGCAAGTCGCGTTGACGGAGCTCGGGTGGACAGTCATCAGGGTCAGTCGTGATCTCCTGCGTTACCGGCAGGGCACCATCATCTCCCGCGTCTACCGGGCGATGCACGCCGCCGGATGGCAGGCATCACAACGAGTGTGAACGGCGCGACACCGAATCGGCGTGTCGCGTCGTGTAATTCACGTTCGGCCGGGAAGGAAATCAAGCGTCGAAGTCGACCGCCACGAACGGCGTCGTCGGATGCGACTGGCACGTCAGAATGTAGCCGGCGTCGAGTTCGGCCTGCCCCAGCGCGAAGTTGTGATCCATCTCCACCTGCCCCTCGACCAGCCGCGCCCGGCACGTCCCGCACGCCCCGCCCATGCAGGCGTACGGCGCGTCGTCGCGCACCTGCAGCGTGCCTTCCAGAATCGAGTCGCCGGGGGCCAGGTCGTAGCTGTACTGCTCGCCGGACAGCGTGAAAGTCACTGTCGCCGAGCCGTATTCGTGTTCGGCCGGCGATGCGGTGCCGAAGCCGTGGAACAGTTCGAGGTGGATCCGTTCGGAGTCCACGCAATGCTCGAGCAGCACCTCACGGACCGTCGTCGTCATCTCCATCGGTCCGCAGATGAACCACTCGTCAACGGCATCCGGCTGCAGGTTTCCGGTCAGCCACAGGTTGAGCTTGTCGCGGTCGATGCGGCCGCGCAGTGCGGGCGTGTGCATCGACTCACCCGACAGCACGTGCAGGATCTCCAGCCGGTCGGCATAGCGCGCCTCCAGCCGATCCAGCTCGGCGCGGAACATCGTCGATTCCTTGGTGCGGTTGCCGTAGATCAGCGTGAACCGGCTTTCGGTCTCGACCTCGAGGGTCGTCGCGAGGATGGACAGCACCGGCGTGATCCCGCTGCCGGCCACCAGGCCCACGTAGTGCTTGCGGTGCAACGGATTCAACGCCGTGCCGAACCGCCCGGTGGGTGTCATCAGCTCCAGGACGTCACCGGCCTGCAACCGCTCGGCCACGAACGTCGAGAACGCCCCGCCGCCAATGTGTTTGACCGCGATGCGCAACTGGGCACGGGTCGCGGCGGCGCAGATCGAGTAGTTACGGCGTACCCCCTGACCGCCCAGGTCGGTGCGCACCGTCACGTGCTGGCCCGGCTCGAACCGGAACGCGTCCCGCAATGCTTCCGGCACGGCGAAGGTGACCAGGGTGCTGTCGGCGGTGATCGGATCGACGGAGGCCACCGGGATGCGGTGGAACACCCCGTGCGGAGAGCTGGACCGGCTCGGCATCCGCACCGGCAGCAATTTCGCCAGCCGGCCGTTCAGTTCCTTCCACTCCCGGAACTCGTCCGGATTCAGCTGCTGACCGAAGACCGTGGAGATCGCCGCGTTGCGTTCCAGGTAAGCCTCTTCGTTGCGCTTCCACGTGCGCACGTAGCGGTAGAACGGCACCGACGGGTGCAGGTGGTGCACCAGGTGGTAGTTCTGCGACAGCAGCACCGGGGTGAACAACCATTCGGCGCCGACCCGGTTGCGGGTGGCACGGTAGCGGTTGGTGCGCTGGGTGTCGGCCAGTCCGTGGTGCGGCAGCCAGTCGAACCACCACGCCAGGACGGTGAGCCCGATGCGCTGCGGGATCAGGAAGACGACGGCTAGTGCCCAGAAGTTTCCGGTGACGATCGCGACCACCAGCCCGGTCACGCTCAAAGCCATCATCACCAGCGTCTCGGCGACCTCGCCGACCGGCCGGCTGCGCGCCCGCGGCAGGTAGTACCGCAGATAGAAGTACTCGACCAGCGACCACCGCAGCGGCAGCTGCCACCACTTGCCGTGCGAAGCGAAGGTGTCGGGGTCCTGATCGTCGTCGTTGGAGTGCCGGTGATGCTGGATGTGGATGTAGCCGAACGACGGGAAGGCGACCACCGGACCGACGAAGAGCCAAGCGAGCCGTCCCATCAGCCCGTTCACCCAGCGCGTCGAGCTGATCGAGTAGTGCGACGCGTCGTGCACGACGGTGAACATCACGAATGTCACCGCCGCGTTGACCGGGATGGTCACCCACCAGGGCGCCCAGCCGTGCAGATAACCGACGGTCGCCACCACGAACGAGGTCAGTGCGGCGAAAAAGACTCCGACTGTGGGCAGCGCCAGCTTGGGTACCGCTTCACCCGGGTCGGGCAGCGCGTGGTGGGTAGCTTCTGGGGCCGCTGGTTCCATCTCGACGGTCGCCATAGCTGCGATAGCGTAGCCTATTTGACACGCGCCACTCACTCGACCAGCGCAGATGCCTTTTGTAAATGCGTGATCGCGTCGCGCACGATCGTGTCGATCAGCTCCGCACAGGACGGCAGGTCGTCCAAGATCCCGGCCACTTGCCCCGATGCCAGCACCCCGGCTTCAGTGTTGCCCTCGACCAGCCCGGCCTTGAGCAGCATCGGGGTGTTGGCCGCCATCACCACCTGAGACCAGGTGAGTTCCTTGCCGTGGCGCATGGCCAGCCCGTCCTGGATCATCGAGCGCCAGGTCATCTGCGACATCTGCTTGAACTTCCCCGCATTACGCACTGCCGCGGTGAAACCCCTTGCCCGCGAGCCGCTTTCAAGCTTCTCGACGAGTCCGGTGCGCAGCACCCGGTGCGGCATGCCATCGACCCGCGTGGTGACTACGGTGCCGTCCAGCGCGGACTCCAGGTACCGCTGCTTGACGGCGTCGGGGACGGTGGAGTCCGAGGTGAGCAGGAACCGGGTGCCCATGGCGACCCCGGCGGCACCGTAGGAAAGCGCAGCGGCCAGACCGCGTCCGTCGAAGAACCCGCCCGCGGCGATCACCGGGATCCCGCTGTCCTTCACAGCATCCAGCACCGACGGCAGCAGCAGCGTGGTCGCGACGGGACCGGTGTGCCCGCCGCCCTCCCCACCCTGCACGATCATCGCGTCCGCACCCCAGGCGGCGACCTTGCGTGCGTGCTTGGCGGCGCCGATCGACGGAACCACCACGGCGCCGGCTTCTTTCAGCCGGGCGATCAGCTCCTGTTTGGGCGCCAACGCGAACGAGGCCACCTTGACACCTTCACGGATCATCAGCTCGACCCGATCGCCGGCGTCGGCCGCGTCGGCGCGCATGTTCACCCCGAACGGCTTGTCGGTGGCAGCCTTGACCTTCTTGATCGCCACAGCCAGTTCGTCCAGCGTCATGGTCGCCGACGCCAGGATGCCCAACCCGCCGGCATTGGCCGTCGCCGAAACCAGCCGCGCACCGGCCACCCAACCCATCCCGGTCTGCACCACCGGATGCTCGATGCCGACCAGCTCGGTCAGCGGGGTACGCAGCCTCACTGCCGGATCTCTCTGTCGCGCAGCGCCTTCGGGTCGATGACCTCGCGGATCAGGCGGAGTTCGTCGTCGCTCGGCAGCCTGGACTCGCCGGCCTCATCGAGCCCGTGCACCTCGAACGAAGTCGCCTCCCGTACCTCGTCGGGGGCAACGCCGGGGTGCAGGCTCAACGCGCGCATGGTGCCGTCCGGTCCACCGAAGTCGAACACACCGAGGTTGGACACCACCCGGTAGACGTTGACGAACCGGAACGCCGGGTTGCTCGCGTCGACCTTGTCGTAGCCGATGCCGGAGACGACGTCGACCGTATCGGTGAAGACCCGCTTGGAGTGATTGCCGACCCAGTAGCTGGTCGCATGGTTGATGGTGTTGCCGGGCGAGCCGCGGACGCCGAACATCTGCCGGGTCGGCTGTTGCAGCGGCCCGAACGCCGAGATGTTCTGATTGCCGTAGCGGTCAACCTGATTGGCGCCCATGACGACGTGCCGCCGGCCCCAGGCCAGGGTCTCGAAGACCCGGCCGAACGGCATCCAGCCCTCGATGGCACCCGTCTTGCCCAACGGCGGGGTGTCGGCCAGCAGCTGGGCTTCGCCGTCGGTGAGCAGGATGTCGGGGGAGAAGGTCAGCCGCGCCAGCCGGGCGCCCACCGACGCCATGTTGGTCATCGGGCTGATCATGATCTCGCCTGCGTCGCGGAACAATTCGGCGCACGCGATCGCGCAGACCTCGGCTCGGGTGGTGCTCACTTGCCCGCCTCCTCACCGAACTTGCGTACCGCCGCCTGGTAGTCCTCTTCGCTGCCGGACAGGTAGGTCTGCACGAACTGCTGCCAGCCCTCGTCGGTCGAGGCGGCCTCGGCGTAGTGTCGCTGGAACTTCTCGTCCCGTCCGTAATCGGGTGCGGCGGTGGTGAAGTGGGCACCGCCCGGCGCTTCCACGACACCGTCGACCATCATTCGGTTGATCAACAGTGCCTGCGGCGGAACGGCTTTGACCAGTTCTTCGGTGGACACCACGCGTTCCACCGACAGGAAGCGCTGCTGCGCGGCCATCAGGAACAGGTCGTCGAAGTACGGGTCGATGCCGGTGTAGGCCGCATTGCCCGCTGCGTCACCGAGATTGAGGTGCGCAAAGGCGACGTCCAAGGTCAGCGCGGGCATGGCGATCAGCGTCTCGTGCCCGCTGCCCGCCGACGGATACGGGCTGGTGACGGTCTGCAGTTCACCTTCCCAGAAGTCGAGCACCGAGCTGCCCAACCCGGCGCGGATCGGCAGGAACGGCAGCCGCTGGGCCGCCGCCTGCAATCCGCAACGCAGCATGCCTTCGTCCATCTCGCGGGCCTCGATGGCGCCGGTGGTACGCGCCTTGGCGAACCACGGGTCGTAGAACGGCGGGGAGTCCAGCGAGACGAACCCGTAGTAGACGCGCTTCACCTTGCCGGCCGAGCACAGCAGGCCCAGGTCGGGTCCGCCGTAGGTGACGACGGTGAGGTCGGTGACGTCGGTGCGCAGCAGGGCGCGGACGAAGGCCATCGGCTTGCGCCGGGATCCCCAGCCGGCGATGCCGACGGTCATGCCGCTTTCGACCTGCGCGACGGCCTCGTCCAGGGTGGTGCGTTTGTCGCTCACTTCTTGCCCTTCGCCGTGCCGGCGAACGCGTCGCGGTGCTCGTCGGCGACGCCGGCGAGGTTGAGTTCGAAGGTAAACCCTTGCTCCATGCGGTAACTCGAGTTGACCCGTTGCACGTCGATGAGGTTCAGCGCCTCCTTGGCCGCGCGGATGACGCGGGTGTCCTTGGTGGCGATGTCGCGGGCCACCCGCAGGGCGGCTTCGTCCAACTCGGAGCGCGGCACCACCTCGTGCACCGACCCGAAGTGGTGCAGGGTGGCGGCGTCCACGGTGGCCGCGGTGAAGAACAGTCGCCGCATCAGGTGCTGGGGCACCAGGCGGGACAGGTGGGTGGCCGCGCCGAGCGCACCGCGTTCGACCTCCGGCAGACCGAAGGTGGCGTCGTCGGAGGCGACGATCACGTCGGAGTTGCCGACCAGGCCGATGCCGCCGCCGACGCAGAATCCGTTCACCGCGGCGATCACCGGCACCGCGCATTCGTAGACCGCGCGGAATGCGGCGAAGCAGCCCCGGTTGGCGTCGATCAGCGCGGTGAAACCCTCGGTACGCTGCATTTCCTTGATGTCCACGCCGGCGTTGAAGCCCCGGCCCTCCGCCCGCAGGATCACCGCGTGGGTCTCGAGATCGGCGCCCGCGGCCGTGATCGCGTCGGCCAGTTCGAACCATCCTTTCGACGGGATGGCGTTGACGGGCGGGTAGTCGACCGTGACGGCGACTATGCCCGGTTCGAGGGTAGAAGAGGTGATCGTCATGGCACTTCCTGCTGGGGTCGATTACCTAAGCAAGCACTTGCTTGGTACGCTAGCACAGTGCCCCATCCTCGATCAGCCCCCCCGAACGGCGACGGGATCAGTCTCGGCCTGACCGGGCGGGTGGTGCTGGTGACCGGCGGAGTCCGCGGCGTCGGCGCCGGGATCAGCGCGGTTTTCGCCGAGCAGGGCGCGACGGTCATCGCCTGCGCGCGCCGGCCGGTCGAGGGATATCCGCACGAATTCCACAGTTGCGACGTCCGCGACGAGGATTCGGTCAAACGGCTCGTCGACTCGATAGCCGAGCAACACGGCCGCCTCGACGTCGTGGTCAACAACGCCGGAGGGTCGCCGTACGTGCTGGCGGCCGAAGCTCCGCACAACTTCAGCCGCAAGATCGTCGACCTGAATGTGCTTGCCCCACTGCTGGTTTCGCAGCACGCCAACGCGCTGATGCAACAGCAGGACGGCGGGGGATCCATCGTGAACGTCTGCAGTGTCAGTGGCCGGCGGCCCACCCCTGGCACGGCGGCCTACGGCATCGCCAAGGCCGGCCTGGAGAACCTCACCACCACCCTGGCGGTGGAGTGGGCGCCCAAGGTCCGGGTCAACGCCGTCGTGGTCGGCATGGTCGAAACCGAGCAGGCCGACCTGTTCTACGGCGATGCCGAGTCGATCGAACGGATCTCGGCCACCGTGCCGCTGGGACGGCTCGCACTCCCGGCCGACGTCGGTTGGGCCGCAGCGTTTTTGGTGTCCAATGTGGCTTCCTACGTCAGCGGTGCCACGCTCGAGGTGCACGGCGGAGGGGAGCCGCCGCAGTACCTGAACACCTCGAGTGCCAACAAATAACGAAAGGTGTAATGGGTATGGGCGTGGTGGACGG
This sequence comes from Mycobacterium sp. NGS22, assembly GCF_059813095.1. Lineage (NCBI taxonomy): Bacteria > Bacillati > Actinomycetota > Actinomycetes > Mycobacteriales > Mycobacteriaceae > Mycobacterium > Mycobacterium sp. NGS22. The sequence goes on along the minus strand of NZ_JCALDY010000006.1, from coordinate 41,381 downwards.
CCGGGTTGTCATCGTCACCGGTGCGGGCCGCGGGATCGGTCGCGCGCACGCGTTGGCCTTCGCGGCCGAGGGTGCGCGGGTGGTGGTCAACGACATCGGGGTGGGCCTGGACGGGTCGGCCGGTGAGAGCCCGGCACAACAGGTCGTCGACGAAATCACCGCGGCCGGGGGCGAAGCGGTCGCCAACGGCGACGACGTCGCCGACTGGACGGGCGCGCAGAATCTGATCGACACCGCCGTCGACACCTTCGGTGGTCTGGACGTGCTGGTCAACAACGCCGGCTTCATCCGCGACCGAATGTTGGCCAATACCAGTGAAAGTGAGTGGGACGCTGTGATCCGCGTCCACCTCAAGGGGCACTTTGCGACCCTGCGGCACGCCGCCGGTTACTGGCGTCGCCAGATCAAATCCGGTGCGGTGGGCCCGGACACGCTCAACGCCCGCATCATCAACACCAGTTCGGGCGCCGGTCTGCAGGGCAGCGTGGGGCAGGGCAACTACTCGGCCGCGAAGGCCGGCATCGCCGCGCTGACCCTGGTCGGTGCCGCCGAATTCGGCCGCTACGGGATCACCGTCAATGCGATCGCCCCGGCCGCGCGCACCCGGATGACCGAGGCGGTGTTCGCCGAGACCATGGCGGCTCCCGAGGACGGCGGCTTCGACGCGATGGCCCCGGAGAACGTCTCGCCGCTGGTGGTGTGGCTGGGCAGCGTCGAATCCCGCGACGTCACCGGCAAGGTGTTCGAGGTCGAAGCCGGGCTGATCCGGGTCGCCGAAGGGTGGGCGCACGGCCCGCAGATCGATAAGGGCGCCAGGTGGGATCCGGCTGAGCTGGGGCCCGTCGTCACCGACCTACTGGCCAAATCGCGCACGCCGGTACCGGTTTACGGAGCCGGCTCCTAGCGCACGGCCTCCAGGCTCATGTCGACGAAGTCGAGCCGCCACAGCGACTGAAACAGTCCGCGCCCGAACTTTTCGTACAGTTCGAGCTTGATGCTGTCGGTCCCGTCGCCGGCGACGGCGGCCGCGATCTCGCGAATTGTGCGCTGCCCGTTGATGTATTGGACGAATGGCAGCTCGGCGGCATTGAGGGTCATGTCCCACTGCGGGCGATGGAGCTCGGCGCCGGTCAGGCGACAGCTCAGCCGCATCCGCGGCACGTAGTCCAGGGCGTCGGGCGACGAAAAGTCAATGGTGTAGCTCTGTTTCGGCCGGTCGGGGTGCGCGGCGATGAAGAAGTGGCACGAATTGGCCGTCCTGAGTTTTTCCAGCAGAGCCCACATTTGATGCTCCGGCAACGCGCTCATCGTTGCGAAGAATTCGGTGGCCGGGTTGGACAGGGAATTGAGGTCGTGCGGGTAGTACGGCGCGTTGTGGAACCACCGCTGAAACACCAGTCCGGCCGAGGTGACCAGATCAATGCAGTCTCCGGTGGTGAAGCTGCGGTCGCGGCCGTGCAGACACGTATCGACAAGGCCCGCATCGTAATACAGGTCCGGAGCCGTGTCGCGGTATGCCAGGAACGGATGATTGGGATCGAGCATCGAGATGGTCGCGTTGACCATCCGGATCCCGTCCTCGTCCTGACCCAACCCCAGATCGCGGAAGACCGATTGCAACAACTCGACGCCGACCCGGCCGTAGCGCGCATACAGCATCAGTGCCACGGCGCCGCCGGGCCGCAGGCAATCGGCGAGCGCCTTCATCCCCAGCGCCGGATCGGCCAGGTGGTGCAGCACCCCGGTGGACATGATCAGGTCGAAATCGCGCCCGAGCGTCGACACCTCTTCGATGGGCAGCCGGTGCAACTCCAGGTTGGACAGCCCGTGCCGGTCTTTGAGGTACTGCTCGTGATCCAGTGACCGTTGGCTGACGTCGATCGCCACCACCCTGGCGGAACGGTTGTTGTAGGCGATGATCGCGGCCTGATTGCTGCCGCATCCAGCGATCAGAATGTCCGAGTCGGGCTGGTACTCACGGTCCGGCCAGAGTTGCAGGTGTGCGTGACTCGGATCGAACCATTGCCAGCCGTCGACAAGCCATTCGGTGATGTCCTGAATGGGTTCGGGATATGTCCACTTCTCGTATTGCGCGGAAACGACATCGTTCAGCCGATCAGTCATTTGTCACTCGCAGATGACGATGGGGATCGTGCGGTCGGTCCAGGCTTGGTAGTCCTCGTAGGTCGGATACATGTCGACCAGTTTCGGCCAGTATTTGCCGCGCTCCTCGTCGGTGGCGTCGCGAGCGGTCAGGTCCAGGACTTCTTTCTTGATCTGTACTTTCACCTTCGGGTTGGCCTTCAGGTTGAGGTACCACATCGGGTTTTTCGCCGACCCGCCCCGCGATGCCGCCACGACCACCCGGTCACCGTCGCGCAGGAAATACAGCGGACTCACCCGCTCCTCGCCGGTCTTGCGGCCGATGGTGGTCAGCAGCGCGACGGGGATGTTCTGGAAGGTGCCGCCCAGACCTTCACCGCCATTGCGGCGATACATCCAGGTGTTCAGCCGCGACATCCATTTGATGAAAAAAGTGCTGAATGGCGAATTCAGAAACCGTGGCGGTGATTTCGGCATGGGCACATCTTATGGGTGTCGCGCGCAAGTGCTAGATGCGTTCGATGATGGTCCCGGTCGACAGGGCGCCGCCGGCGCACATGGTGATCAGCGCGGTGCTCTTGTCGGTGCGCTCCAACTCGTGCAGCGCGGTGGTGATCAGCCGGCTGCCGGTGCTGCCCACCGGGTGGCCGAGTGCGATCGCGCCGCCGTTGACGTTGACCCGGTCCATGTCGGGCTCGTGCACCCGCGCCCAGGACAGCACGACCGACGCGAACGCCTCGTTGATCTCGACCAGGTCGATGTCGCCGATCTTCATGCCGGCTTTCTCCAGCACCTTCGCCGTCGACTGCACCGGGCCGTCGAGGTGGTAGTAGGGCTCGGCGCCGACGAGCGCCTGGCTGACGATTCGCGCCCGCGGCTTGAGACCCAGCGCCTTCGCCTTGTCCTCGTCCATCCACAACACCGCGGCGGCGCCGTCGGAGATTTGCGACGACGTGCCCGCGGTGTGAATGCCGCCGTCCAGCACCGGCTTCAGCGTGCTCAGCCCCGACAGCGACGTCTCCCGCAGCCCCTGGTCGCGGTTGATCGTGACGCGGTCGGCCGTCGGCTGCTTGTTCTCGTCGAGCGCGGGGGCCTCGAGCGGCGAGATCTCGCGATCGAAGCGGCCTTCGGCCCAGGCCTGCTTTGCCTTGGCTTGGGACTGATAGCCGAACTCGTCGAGTTCGTCGCGGGTGATGCCGCGCCGCTTGGCGATCCGTTCGGCGGCGGTGAACTGGTCAGGCAGGTCGATGTCCCACGACGCCGGCCGCAGGATGCTGCGGTCGGGACCGGCGTTGGCGCCCAGGCCGACGCGGCTCATGGCCTCGATGCCGCAGGCGATGCCGATGTCGATGGCACCCGCCGCGATCAGCCCGGCGACCAGACCGTTGGCCTGCTGGCCGCTGCCGCACTGGCAGTCGACGGTCATGGCGCCGACGTGCTCCGGCAGCCCGGCGACCAGCCAGCTCACCCGGGTGATGTTGTTGGACTGCTCGCCGAATTGCGTCACGCAGCCGCCGACGATCTGTTCGACGTCGCTCGCGTCGATGCCGGCCTTGTCCACCAGCGCCTTCTGGGTGGCGCCCAGGAGCTCGGTGGCGTGCAGTCCAGACAGCCATCCATTGCGCTTCCCGATCGGGCTGCGGGTGGCTTCGACGATTACCGGGTTACCCATGGAGCCAGGCTAGAACACGTTTCATTACTATGACAAGCGAGGATGCCGGACCGCCTTTTGTCTGCGGTGGAGCCGTGTTTTACTGGCACTAGAACTCGTTGCAATTTAGGAGAGCACCCGAATGGCACACTCGGAAATTCCGGCGGACTTCGACTTCCTCGACCCCGACATTAACCTTGCCGGGCTTCCCGTCGCGGAACTCGCCCAGCTTCGCGAGTCGGAACCGATCCACTGGGTGGAAGTGCCCGACGGCTGCGCGGGCTTCGAGGACAACGGCTATTGGCTGGTGACCAAGCACGCCGACGTCAAGGAGGTGTCGCGGCGCAGTGACGACTTCTCGAGTTGGGAGAACGGCGCGATCCCGACCTGGCCCAAGGAGATGACCCGCGAGAGCGTCGATCTGCAGCGCAACGTCATGCTCAACATGGACGCTCCGCATCACACCCGGCTGCGCAAGATCATCTCGCGCGGCTTCACCCCGCGCGCGATCGGACGGCTGGAGGATGAGCTCTCCCGCCGGGCCCAGAGCATCGCCGAGGAGGCGGCAACGGCGGGCTCCGGCGACTTCGTCGAGCAGGTGTCGTGCGAGCTGCCGCTGCAGGCCATCGCCGGGCTGCTGGGCGTGCCGCAGGACGACCGGGACAAGTTGTTCCGCTGGTCCAACGAGATGACGGGCGGAGAGGATCCCGAATACGCCGACATCGACCCCGCACAGTCGTCGCTGGAGCTGATCACCTACGCGATGGCGATGGCCGCGGAGCGCAACGAGAACCCGACCGACGACATCGTCACCACCTTGATCCAGGCCGACATCGAGGGAGAGAAGCTGTCCGACGACGAGTTCGGCTTCTTCGTGATCATGCTGGCGGTGGCCGGCAACGAGACCACCCGTAACTCGATCACGCACGGAATGATCGCCTTCGCGGACAACCCCGACCGGTGGGAGCTTTTCAAGAAGGAACGGCCGTCCACCACGGCCGACGAGATCGTCCGCTGGGCCACGCCGGTGTCGGCGTTCCAGCGCACCGCCAATAAAGACTTGGAGCTCAACGGCGTTCAGATCAAGAAGGGTCAGCGGTTGGTGATGTCCTACCGGTCGGCCAACTTCGACGAAGACGTCTTCGACGACCCGCACACGTTCAACATCCTGCGCGACCCCAACCCGCACGTCGGCTTCGGCGGCACCGGAGCGCATTACTGCATCGGTGCCAACCTGGCCCGGATGACGATCAACTTGATCTTCAACGCGATCGCCGACCACATGCCGAACCTCAAGCCGGTCTCCGAGCCCGAGCGGCTGCGGTCCGGCTGGCTCAACGGCATCAAGCACTGGCAGGTCGACTACACCGGCGCCCGGTGATCCTGGCATGGACTTCGATCTCAGTGCAGAGCAAGAGGCCGTCGCCGACGTCGTAACCTCCGTGTTGGACCGCGAATTGTCCTGGGAGGCTTTGGTTTCCGGTGGCGTGACGGCGTTGGCGGTGCCGGAACGTCTCGGCGGTGACGGGGTCGGGCTGACCGAGGTGGGCACCGTGCTCACCGAAGTGGGCAGGCATGGCGCGATCACACCGGCGTTGGCCACCTTGGGATTCGGTGTGGTGCCGTTGCTCGAGTTGGCGTCCGACGAGCAGCAGGATCGTTTCCTGGCCGGCGTCGCCAAAGGCGGGGTGTTGACCGCCGCCCTGAACGAACCCGGTCGCGCGTTGCCGGAACGGCCGTCGGTCGCATTCGACGGTGGTCGGCTGTCGGGTGTGAAAGTCGGTGTGGGATACGCAGACTCGGCAGAATGGTTGCTGGTGACCGCCGACGACGCGGTGGTGGTCGTCTCGCCGAAGGCCGAGGGCGTCGGCTTGGTTCGTACGCCCACGTCCAACGACGCCGAGGAATACACCGTGACGTTCGACGACGTCTCGGTTGCTGACGGTGACGTCCTTGCCGGTGCTTCAGCGACGCGGGTAAATCAGCTGGCGCTGGCCATGATCGGCGCCTACGCCGACGGGTTGGTGGCCGGCGCGTTGCGGCTGACCGCCGACTATGTCGCCGAACGCAAGCAATTCGGCAAACCGTTGTCGACGTTCCAGACCGTGGCCGCACAGTTGGCCGAGGTCTACATCGCCTCGCGCACCATCGATCTGGCTTCCAAGGCGGTGATCTGGAAGCTCGCCGAAGGGCTGGATGCGGCGTCGGATCTCGATGTGCTCGGCTACTGGCTGGCGTCGCAGGCGCCTCCGGTGATGCAGATCTGTCACCATCTGCACGGCGGCATGGGCATGGACGTCACCTATCCCATGCACCGGTACTACTCCACGATCAAGGATCTGACCCGGTTGCTGGGTGGGCCTTCGCATCGTCTCGATCTGGTGGGAGTCTGATGTACATAGACTTGACTCCGGAGCAGCGTCAGCTGCAAGCGGAGCTGCGGGAATACTTTTCCAACCTGATTTCGTCCGACGAAGCCAAAGCGATGGAGTCCGACCGGCACAACGCGGCCTACCGCGCGGTGATCCGCCGGATGGGCAAGGACGGCAAGCTCGGCGTCGGATGGCCGAAGGAGTTCGGCGGCTTGGGTTTCGGGCCGATCGAGCAGTCCATCTTCGTCAACGAGGCGCATCGCGCCGACGTGCCGTTGCCGGCGGTGACGTTGCAGACGGTCGGTCCGGTGCTGCAGCAGTTCGGCAGCGAGGAGCAGAAGAAGAAGTTCCTGCCCGCGATCCTGGCCGGCGAGGTGCACTTCGCGATCGGCTACACCGAACCGGATGCGGGCACCGACCTGGCGTCGCTGCGGACCACCGCGGTGCGCCAGGGTGACGAGTACATCGTCAACGGACAGAAGATCTTCACCACCGGCGCCCATGACGCCGACTACATCTGGCTGGCCTGCCGCACCGACCCGGAAGCCGTTAAGCACAAGGGCATTTCGATCCTGATCGCCGACACCAAGGATCCCGGCTACTCGTGGACGCCGATCATTCTGTCCGACGGGGCGCACCACACCAACGCCACCTACTACAACGACGTGCGGGTACCGGCCGACATGCTGGTCGGCGAGGAGAACGGCGGGTGGCGGTTGATCACCACGCAGCTCAACAACGAGCGGGTGATGCTCGGACCGGCCGGCCGCACCGCCGGCATCTACGACCGCGTGCACGCTTGGGCCTCCAAGCCCGGCGGCGACGGCGTCACTCCGATAGACCACCATGACGTCAAGCGCGCCCTCGGCGAGATCTATTCGCTTTGGCGGATCAACGAATTGCTGAACTGGCAGGTGGCCGCGGCCGGTGAGGACATCAACGTCGCCGACGCCGCGTCGACGAAAGTCTTTGGTACCGAGAAGATTCAGTACATCGGTCGGCTGGCCGAGGAAATCGTCGGCAAGTACGGCAACCCGGCCGAGCCGGAAACGGCGGAGCTGCTCGAGTGGCTGGACTCCCAGACCAAACGCAATCTGGTGATCACGTTCGGCGGGGGCGTCAACGAGGTGATGCGGGAGATGATCGCTGCTGCCGGTTTGAAGGTGCCGAGGGTGCCTCGATGACCGACCTGAAAGAAGCCGTCGCGGAGGTGATCGCGACGGTCGTCGCCAAGCCGCGCGAAGCGCGGGACCCGGTGAACCAGCCGATCGTGAACAACTGGGTCGAAGCGCTGGGTGACCGCAATCCGATCTATGTGGACGAAGACGCGGCTCGTGCGGCCGGTCATCCCGGAATCGTGGCTCCGCCGGCCATGATTCAGGTGTGGACGATGTTCGGCCAGGGTGGCCAGCGCCCGACCGACGATCCCATGGGTCCGATCATGCAGCTGTTCGACGACGCCGGATACATCGGTGTGGTGGCGACGAACTGTGAGCAGACCTACCACCGGTATCTGCGCCCCGGCGAGCAGGTCAGCATTGTTTCGGAGATGCGCGATGTGGTCGGGCCCAAGCAGACCGCGCTCGGTGAGGGCTACTTCATCAACCAACTCATCACCTGGCGGGTGGGTGACGAGGATGTAGCCGAAATGAATTGGCGCATCCTCAAATTCAAACCCGCCGAGTCTTCTTCGGCTGTTCCCGACGACCTCGACGCCGACGCGATGATGCGTCCGGCCTCGTCGCGCGACACCGCGTTCTTCTGGGAAGGCGTCAACGCGCACGAGTTGCGGATCCAGAAGCTGGCCGACGGTTCGTTGCAGCACCCGCCGGTACCGGCCGTGTGGCAGGACCCCGCTGAGCCGGTCGCGTATGCGGTGGCCAGCGGCCGCGGCACCGTGTTCAGTTTCGTGGTGCACCATGCGCCTCGGGTCCCCGGCCGGACATTGCCGTTCGTGATCGCGCTGGTGGAACTGGAGGAGGGTGTGCGGATGCTCGGCGAGTTGCGGGGCGTCGACCCGGCGGCCGTCGAAATCGGAATGCCCGTGCGGGCAACGTATATCGATTTCCCGGCCGGCGATTACGGGCCGTCGTGGACCCTCTACGCGTGGGAGCCGGAAGCATGAGCGCGCCCGCTGTGGAAGTGGGCTTGCAGCTGCCCGAGTTGAAGCTGGAAGGGACCCCGACGTTCATCATCTCGACTGCGTTGGCCACCAGGGATTTTCAGGATGTGCACCACGATCGGGATCTGGCGCAGGCCAAGGGGTCCAAGGACATCTTCGTCAACATCCTGACCGACACCGGGTTGGTGCAGCGTTACGTCACCGACTGGGCGGGGCCGTCGGCGTTGATCAAGTCGATCGGGCTGCGGCTCGGTGTGCCGTGGTACGCCTACGACACGGTGACCTTCTCCGGTGAGGTGACCGCGGTGCAGGACGGTCTGATCACGGTGAAGGTGATCGGCGCCAACAGCCTTGGCAATCATGTGATCGCGACGGTGACGCTGACGATTGGGGACGTGTGATGCTGTCGGGCAAGGCGGCCATTGTCGGGATCGGCGCCACCGACTTCTCCAAGAACTCCGGTCGGTCCGAGCTGCGGCTGGCGGCCGAGGCGGTGCAGGACGCGCTTGACGACGCCGGGCTTTCGCCTGCCGACGTCGACGGTCTGACCACGTTCACGATGGACACCAACACCGAGATCGCGGTGGCGCGGGCGGCTGGGATCGGCGATCTGAAGTTCTTCTCCAAGATCCACTACGGCGGTGGCGCGGCGTGTGCGACGGTGCAGCAGGCGGCGATTGCCGTCGCGACCGGTGTCGCCGACGTCGTCGTTGCGTACCGCGCCTTCAACGAGCGCTCCGGGATGCGGTTCGGCCAGGTGCAGACCCGGTTGACCGAGAACGCCGACTCCACCGGTGTGGACAACTCGTTCTGCTACCCGCACGGGCTGTCGACGCCGGCCGCGCAGGTCGCGATGATCGCCCGGCGCTACATGCACTGGTCGGGGGCTACGAGCCGGGACTTCGGTGCGGTGTCGGTGGCAGACCGTCGACATGCAGCGAAAAATCCCAAGGCGTACTTCTACGAGAAGCCGATAACCATTGAGGATCACCAGAATTCGCGCTGGATCGCCGAACCGCTGCGGTTGCTGGACTGCTGCCAGGAAACCGACGGTGCGGTGGCGATCGTCGTGACGTCGGCGGAGCGGGCACGCGACCTCAAGCACCGGCCCGCGGTGATCGAGGCGGCGGCGCAGGGCTCCAGTCCTGACCAGTACACGATGGTCAGCTATTACCGGTCCGAGCTGGGTCTGCCCGAGATGGGTCTTGTCGGCCAACAGCTTTGGGCGCAGTCGGGTCTTACGCCCGCCGATATTCAGACTGCGGTGCTCTACGACCATTTCACGCCGTTCACGCTGATCCAGTTGGAGGAGTTGGGATTCTGCGGTCGGGGTGAGGCCAAGGACTTCGTCGCCGACGGTGCGATCGAGATCGGCGGGCGGCTGCCCATCAATACCCACGGTGGTCAACTCGGTGAGGCCTACATCCACGGCATGAACGGCATCGCGGAGGGTGTGCGTCAGCTGCGCGGGACCTCGGTGAACCCGGTGCCTGACGTCGAGCATGTGCTGGTGACTGCTGGGACGGGTGTGCCGACGTCGGGGTTGATTCTGGGGTAGCCCCCGGGCCCTCGCCTGGCCTGGCCTCGCCGCGATCACTCGCCGCCGCGCCTTACCCCTCGCCTGGCCTGGCCTCGGTCGATCTCTCGCCGAGCGTCACGCTAGCGTGGCCGTCGACGCCGAGCGTCACGCTAGCGTGACTCGCGACGGGGACCGCCGCGGCTCCGCCACGCGCCCTCGTGCCGATCTCTCGCCGAGCGTCACGCTAGCGTGGCCGTCGACGCGGAGCGTCACGCTAGCGGGACTCGCGACGGGGACCGCCGCGGCTCCGCCACGCGCCCTCGTGCCGATCTCTCGCCGAGCGTCACGCTAGCGTGGCCGTCGACGCGGAGCGTCACGCTAGCGTGACTCGCGACGGGGACCGCCGCGGCTTCGCCATGCCCCCTCGCGCCGATCTCTCGCCGAGCGTCCATGAGCGCCGAGCGTCACGCTAGCGTGGCCGTCGACGCCGAGCGTCACGCTAGCGTGGCTCGCGACGGGGACCGCCGCGGCTTCGCCATGCCCCCTCTCACCAGAGCGTCCGTGATCACCGAGCGTCACGCCAGTGTGGCGCTGTGGATGAATGAAGTGACGTTGACGCCGCCGCGTGTCACCTTGCGGCGATGGGCGACCCGTTTATCGGCAGCGAAGCCGTCGCGAGCGGGGATTTGATCAAGAGTGTTCTGCGCACGCGGTACCGGAAGCTGCTTCGTGACGTGTATGTCGACCCGCACGCGGAGCTGACGCCGGAAATGCGGGCCAAAGCGGCATGGCTGTGGTCGAGACGGCGAGGAATTGTCGCAGGGTTGACAGCCAGTGCGGTACACGGCGCCAAGTGGGTCGATCCTTGCGGGCCGATGGAGATTCTCCATACCAATCGAAATCCGTTGCCAGGGATCAGAGTTCACGGCGATGCCGTCGGGGCCGACGAGATCGTCCGTCGCGCCGATATACCTGTGACGAGTCCCGCCCGGACGGCACTCGACCTGGGCTGCTGGTACCCGACCGACGATGCCGTTGCGGCGATTGACGCCTTGCTCGCGGCCGGCAATCTGCAGGTTGCCGAGGCAAACGTGCTCGCCGAGCGGTACCCGATGCGGCGCGGAATACGCCGAGCGCGGTCCGCCCTCGCACTGGCAGACGGCGGATCCCAATCACCCAAAGAAACATGGCTTCGGTTGCTGCTGATCAGGGCGGGATTCCCGCGTCCGCAAACACAAATCCCAGTCGTCGACGAGTATGGCGACGAGTTTGCCTATCTGGACATGGGCTGGCAAGACGTCAAGGTCGCTGCCGAGTACGACGGCGAACAGCACCGCACGGATAGGCGGCGATACAAGTGGGACGTCCGCCGACAGGAAAAGGTCGAGCGATGCGGCTGGATCAACATCCGCGTCGTCGCGAGCGATCGACCCGCGGACATCGTCCGACGTGTCGCAGCCGCTCGCGCCAGACGGGGTGTGACGTCCGATCGCCTCCGAATGCCACGCTAGCGTGACGCTCGGCGTCGGCAGTCACGCTAGCGTGACGCTCGGCGAGAGGGGGCGTGGCGAGAGGGCGTGCCGAGAGGGGCGTGGCGAGGGGGCGTGGCGAGAGCTGCGGCGGTCCGTCGCGAGTCACGCTAGCGTGACGCTCGGCGTCGACGGCCACGCTAGCGTGACGCTCGGCGAGAAGGGGGCGCTGCGGCAGCCGCACGCTCGGCGCGAGGGGCGAGGGGCGAGGGGCGAGGGACGAGGGGCGAGGGGCGAAGCCCCCACCTACGCGGGGACGAGCTCCACGCCGGTCAGCACCACCGCATCGTCGCGCGACGGCGCGACCACCCCGGCCAGGAAACGACCGTCCTCTTTCCAGACGTTGACCTGCAACGTCTCGCCGGGAAACGCGACACCGGCGAAGCGGGCACCGTACGCCCCCACCGCCGACGCGTCCCCATCCAGCAACGCGTCGGTTATCGCCTTGCAGGTCATGCCGTAGGTGCATAGACCGTGCAGAATGGGCTTGGGAAAGCCTGCGGCAGAGGCGAATTCGGGATCGGAGTGCAGCGGGTTGCGGTCACCGCACAACCGGTACAGCAGCGCCTGCTGCGGCAGCAACGGCAGCGGGATCTGCAGATCGGGTGCACGGTCAGGTGCCGCGTCCGATCCCGAGGGCCCACGCTCGCCACCGAATCCGCCTTCACCGCGGGCGAAGATCGACCGTCGCTGCGTCCACAACAACGTGCCGTCCGGCGCCGTCACCGTTGTCTCGCTCCAGATCACCGCGGCTTTGCCCTTGTCCCAGATGTCGGTGAACCGGGTGACGGCTTTCGCCGAACCCGACGGCGGCAGTGGCGCGGGCACCTCCACCCGCTCGGAGGCGTGCAGCACCTTCGCCAACTCGATGTCGATGCCGGGGAACTGCACGGTGGGGGGCTCCGTCATGTGGAACGACGCGGCCACGTTGCCGAACGTCGGCAACACCTGCGGGGTGTCGTCCACCAGGTAACGCAGTTCGCGCGGATCCATCGGGTCGGCGCCCGCGCCCAGACCGAGGTGGTAGAGCTGGATATCGCTACTGGTCCAAGAGAATTCGATCGGGTCCAACTCGGCGGCCAGTGCGGTCGCTACATCGATCGGCATTTCAGCCCTCTCCGGCAATGTGCAGTGCCGCCAGGTATCCGAAGGTCATGGCCGGGCCGATTGTGCCACCCGGACCCGGGTAGGTGTGACCCATCACCGGCGCACTGACATTGCCTGCGGCATAGAGGCCGTCGATGATGCTGCCGTCGTCGCGCAGGGCACGTCCGTGCACGTCGGTGCGGATGCCGCCCTTGGTGCCCAGGTCACCCGGAACCATCTTGGCGGCGTAATAGGGGGCATGGCTGATCTCGCCCAGGTTCGGATTGGGCTTGTTGGTCGGGTCGCCGTAGTACTTGTCGTAGGCGCTTTCACCGCGGTGGAAGTCCTCGTCGACGCCGGACCGCGCGAAGCCGTTGAAACGCGCCACGGTCTTGCTGAACTCCTCGGCCGGCAGACCGGCCTTGGCGGCCAGCTCCTCGAGCGTGTCCGCCTGGATGATCACCCCGGATTCCATCCACTTGCGCGGAATCCGTTGCCCGGCTTGCAGTCCGGCGAAGATGTAACGGTCGCGGTACTGCTGGTCGAACACCAGCCAGGCCGGAATGTTCTCCCCCGGCCCGGGGCCCTGGCCGTGTTCGCCGCCGTACATGTGGTGGCAGGCCTCGACATAGGGCATCGATTCGTTCATGAACCGCTTGCCGGACATGTTGACGATGATCGAACCCGGCGAGTTGCGCTCGGACAGCGCGAACCACGGCGCACCGACCAGCGGCACCGTCGGACCCCACCAGGCGTCTTCCATCAAATCGAGTGCGGCGCCCAGCTTTTCGCCGGCGACGATGCCGTCACCGGTGTTGGCTTTGGCGCCCACGGTCCACTCCGAGGTGATCGGTGCGCGCTGGTACTTGACCCGCATCTGCTCGTTGTGTTCGAAGCCGCCGGAGGCGAGGATCACGCCGCGCCGGGCCCGGATCAGCCGTGGTTCAGCCGATTCCGGCGCCGCGGTGTCCTGCACGTAGATCCCGCGCACCACGCCGTCCTCCACATACAGGTCGGTCAGCGCGGTGTTGAGCACCACCGGGACACCGGCCCGCTGCAACCCGATCCGCAGTGGCGCGATCAACGCGCGACCCATGCCGACCAGGTTTTTGCCGGTTGCCTTGGCCCACATGGTGCGCGCACCGACCTTCAAACTGCGGGCCACCCCCCGCGGGTGCCGCTTGAGCATGTTCAGGCGCACGTAGTCCTGCTGCATCACAACGACATTCAGCGGGACCTTGCCGTACGCCGGTTCCAGTCCGGCCTCGTCGGGACCGAGTTTGCGGGCGTTGAACGGCTTCGGCTCGATTGACCGCCCGTCCGCGCGGCCGCCCGGCGCTTCCGGGTAGTAGTCGGAGTAGCGGGGCACCCAGCACATCTTCAGCGGTGTGTGCTTGAGGACGAACGAGAGCATCTCGGGCCCGCGCTGCAGGTAGGTGTCGATGCGTTTCGGTTCGACGACATCGCCGACGATGCCGTGCAGATACTGCCGAGCCGCCTCGGGTGTGTCGCGCACGCCGTCCCGCTGCAGCACCTCGTTGTTCGGGATCCAGACGCCGCCGCCGGACCGGGCGGTCGATCCGCCGAAGTGCGGAGCCTTCTCGACGACTACTGTCGAGAGGCCGCGGTGCGCGGCGGTGAGGGCAGCCACCATGCCGGCGGCGCCGCTGCCTACCACGACGACGTCGTACTCCTGTGCTGTCATGTAGAACACGTTATAGAATTGCCCGGGTCGGGCGCTACTGGCCCGGTCACAAGCGCGAAGGGAATTCGGTAAATGCTGCATGTTGCGACCCGCGACGAGCTGGCTGCCGACCTCGCACAGGCCGAACGTAGCCGCGTCGGGATAGCCCCGCTGACATCCGCGTACCCCGACATCGACGTCGTGGACGCCTACGAAATCCAGCTGATCAACATCCGGCAACGGGTGGCCGAGGGCGCCCGGGTGGTCGGGCACAAGGTCGGGCTGTCGTCGAAGGTGATGCAGCAGATGATGGGCGTCGACGAGCCCGACTACGGGCACTTGCTCGACGAGATGGAAGTGTTCGAGTCCACCCCGGTCAAGACCGGCCGGTACCTCTTGCCGAGGGTCGAGGTCGAGGTCGGCTTCATCCTGGGCGAGGACCTGCCCGGAGCGGGCTGCACCGAGGACGACGTGCTGGCCGCCACCGAGGCCGTCGCCCCCGCCATCGAACTGATCGACACCAGGATCCGGGATTGGAAGATCGCGTTGTGCGACACCATCGCCGACAACGCCTCGTCGGCCGGATTCGTGCTGGGCGAGGCCCGGGTGTCGCCTGACGACGTCGACATCACCGCGATCGACGCGAAGCTGACCCGCAACGGGGAGCTGATCGCCGAGGGCCGCAGCGACGCCGTGCTGGGCAATCCCGCCACGGCGGTGGCCTGGCTGGCTCGCAAGGTGGAAAGCTTCGGGGTGCGGTTGAAAAAGGGTGACGTGGTGTTGCCCGGGTCGTGCACCTTTGCGGTCGACGTGCATGCCGGCGACGAGTTCGTCGCCGACTTCGCCGGCCTGGGTGCCGTTCGTTTGTCGTTCGAATAGCTCAAGTAAGAGGAGCGCGTCATGCCAGACAAGGCGAGTGTGGCCATTGTCGGGTCGGGAAACATCAGCACCGACCTGCTCTACAAGCTGCTGCGATCGGACTGGCTGGAACCACGCTGGATGGTCGGCATCGACCCGGACAGCGAAGGTCTGGCGCGGGCCCGCAAGCTGGGACTGGAGACCAGCCACAAGGGCGCCGACTGGTTGCTCGAGCAGTCCGAGAAACCCGACCTGGTGTTCGAGGCCACCAGCGCCTACGTGCACCGCGACGCCGCACCGAAGTACGAGGCCGCCGGTATCCGGGCCATCGACCTCACACCGGCCGCGGTGGGCCCGGCGGTGATCCCGCCGGCGAACCTGCGGGAACACCTCGACGCCCCGAACGTCAACATGATCACCTGCGGGGGACAGGCGACGATCCCGATCGTCTACGCAGTGTCCCGGGTGGTGGACGTTCCGTACGCCGAGATCGTGGCGTCGGTGGCGTCGGTCTCGGCCGGCCCGGGCACCCGGGCCAACATCGACGAGTTCACCAAGACCACCTCGCGCGGCGTGCAGACCATCGGCGGCGCCGCACGGGGTAAGGCGATCATCATCCTGAACCCGGCCGACCCGCCGATGATCATGCGCGACACCATCTTCTGCGCCATCCCCGAGGATGCCGACCGCGACGCCATCGCCCAGTCGATCAGGGACGTGGTCGCCGAAGTCCAGACCTACGTGCCTGGCTACCGGTTGCTCAACGAGCCGCAGTTCGACGAGCCGTCGATCAACTCCGGCGGACAGGCGCTGGTCACCACGTTCGTCGAGGTCGAAGGCGCGGGCGACTACCTGCCGCCCTACGCCGGCAATCTCGACATCATGACCGCGGCGGCCACCAAGGTGGGCGAGGAGATCGCCAAAGAGACGCTCGCGGTGACGGGAGGCGCACGATGACCGGCCACATTTTCGAGGGCGCGTGGGACGTCCGGATCACCGATACCTCGCTGCGTGACGGTTCGCATCACAAACGTCACCAGTTCACCAAGGACGAGGTGCGTTCCATCGTGACGGCGCTGGATGCCGCCGGGGTACCGGTGATCGAGGTGACGCACGGCGACGGCCTGGGCGGGTCGAGCTTCAACTACGGCTTCTCCAAAACCCCCGAACAGGAGCTGATCAAGCTCGCCGCCGAAACCGCGACCGAAGCCAAGATCGCGTTCCTGATGCTGCCCGGCGTGGGCACCAAGGAGGACATCAAAGAAGCGCAGGACAACGGCGGGACGATCTGCCGGATCGCCACCCACTGCACCGAGGCCGACGTCTCCATCCAGCACTTCGGGCTGGCCCGCGAGCTGGGCCTGGAGACCGTCGGGTTCCTGATGATGGCGCACACCATCCCGCCGGAGAAGCTGGCCGCGCAGGCGCGGATCATGGCCGACGCCGGCTGCCAGTGCGTCTATGTCGTCGACTCCGCCGGCGCGTTGGTGCTCGACGGGGTCGCTGACCGGGTCTCGGCCCTAGTCGCCGAGCTCGGCGAGGACGCGCAGGTGGGCTTCCACGGTCACGAGAACCTCGGTCTCGGGGTGGCCAACTCGGTGGAGGCGGTACGCGCCGGCGCCAAGCAGATCGACGGCAGCGTGCGCCGCTTCGGCGCCGGGGCGGGCAACGCGCCGGTCGAGGCGTTGATCGGGGTGTTCGACAAGATCGGCGTCAAAACCGGCATCGACTTCTTCGACATCGCCGACGCAGCCGAGGACGTGGTGCGCCCGGCCATGCCGGCCGAATGCCTGCTGGACCGCAACGCGCTGATCATGGGGTACTCGGGCGTCTACTCGAGCTTCCTCAAGCACGCCATCCGGCAGGGTGAGCGTTACGGCGTCCCGCCGCACGAACTGCTGCACCGCGCCGGGCAGCGCAAGTTGATCGGCGGCCAGGAAGACCAGTTGATCGACATCGCACTGGAGATCAGGCGCGAGCAGGAAGCGCCGGCCTAGTACCGGAAAAGCGGGGCCCCCGGGCCTTGATTTCGCGAGTAACCTCGATCGCATGACCAGCACATCAAGGACCGTCGGCTGGTTTGCCGGCGGCCTGTTCACCGTCATCGCTTCGGCAGCGATCGCGCTGCCGGTCGCCAATGCCGATCCCTGCAACACCACCGTGGGGCAGACGGCGGGCGAACAAGTCAACGGCTATCTGGACCGCCACCCCGACGTGCGGGCTCAGTTGCAAGCCAGGGCGGGGTCCGGCACCGACCTCACCGACTACCTCAACCGGCACCCCGACGTGCGGCAGGCGTTGATCACGCTCGCCAACCAGTGCACGTCGTGAGGTGAGCGGGCTTCGTCCCACTACCGCGCGCATGACGCGCGGAAATGTTAGCGGTTGACTCAAAACAGGAACACGTTCTAGCGTCAGAGTCGTGTTCTCTGACACGCTGACTGCAGCGATCGCCGAAGCCGAGAGTCTGGTCGCAGATGCTCCGTTCATCGAGACCGAAGCCGACCTGCTGGAAGGACTGCAATACCTGGCCGGATGTGTGGCCGGCTGTCTCCACCTGGCGTTCGACTACGAGCGCGACCATCCATTTCTGCAGTCGGGAACCGGCCCGTTCACCAAGATGGGCCTGGACAATCCCGACACCCTCTATTTCGGAACGCGGGTGCACGCCAACCGCGATTACGTGGTCCGCGGCGTGCGTGGTACCACCACCGACCTGAGTTTCCAGTTGCTCGGCGGTGAGTACACCGACGACAACGTGCCGGCGAGCCAGGCCGCGTTCGACGACCGCGAACTCGACATCGCCCCCGACGGCAGCTTCGAGTGGCGGGTCCGCCCGACAAGCCCCAGCCAGTTGGTGATCCGCGAGGTGTACGGCGACTGGTCGGCTCGGCGCGGGACGCTGACCATCGAGCGACTCGACACCGCGGGCACCGCGCCACCCGCGCTGACCCGTCAGCTGATCGAAAAACGTTACGCCACAGCGGGAAAGCAATTAGTCAACCGGGTCAAGACCTGGCTGCAGTTCCCGCAGTGGTTCTATCTCGACATCCCGGTCAACACCATGGTGGCGCCGCGGCTGACCCCGGGTGGTCTGTCGACCCAGTACTCCTCGGTCGGGCACTTCGACCTGGAGCCGGATCAGGCGCTAGTGATCACCGTGCCCGTCAGCGATGCCCCGTATCTGGGTTTCCAGTTGGGCAGCCTGTGGTACATCTCGCTGGACTACATCAACCACCAGACGTCGCTGAACAATACTCAGGCACAGGCGGATCCGGACGGCAAGGTCCGGATCGTGGTCAGCGACCAGAACCCCGGGGTCACCAACTGGGTGGAGACGCTGAACCATCGACGCGGCTTCCTGCAGTTCCGCTGGCAGCGGGTCTCGCGCGAGTTGACCGAGGCCGACGGGCCCACCGTCGAGTTGGTCGATGTCGACAAGGTGGCGGCCGCGTTGCCGTACTACGACCACAACAAGATCTCCGAGGACGACTGGCGGGCACGAATCACGTTGCGCCAGCAGCAAATTGCGGCAAGGATGCTGGGATGACCGATCTGCTGGACGGCAAGGTAGTGGTGATCAGCGGGGTGGGCCCCGGGTTGGGCACCACCCTGGCACGTCGATGTGCCCTGGAAGGGGCCGACCTGGTGTTGGCGGCCCGCAGCGCGGACCGGCTCGACGACGTCGCCAAGCAGGTGGTCGACCTGGGCCGCAAAGCGGTGGCCGTGCGCACCGACATCACCGACGACGACCAGGTGAGCAATCTCGTCGACTCGAGCCTGGAGGCCTACGGCAAGGTCGACGTGCTGGTCAACAACGCCTTCCGGGTGCCGTCGATGAAACCGTTGGCCGGCACCACCTTTCAGCACATCCGGGACGCGATCGAGCTCAGCGCACTGGGGGCTTTGCGGCTCATCCAGGGCTTCACACCGGCATTGGCCGAGTCGAACGGTTCGGTCGTCAACGTCAACTCCATGGTGATCCGGCACTCGCAGGCCAAGTACGGTGCCTACAAGATGGCCAAGTCGGCGCTGCTGTCCATGTCGCAGTCCCTGGCCACCGAACTCGGCGAGCAGGGCATCCGCGTCAATTCCGTTGCACCCGGCTATATCTGGGGCGACACGCTGCAGGGCTACTTCAACCACCAGGCGGGTAAGTACGGGACCACCGCCGAGCAGATCTATCAGGCCACGGCGGCGCAGTCCGACCTCAAACGGCTGCCCACCGAGGACGAGGTGGCGTCGGCGATCCTGTTCATGGCCAGCGATCTGTCCAGCGGCATCACCGGGCAGACCCTGGACGTCAACTGCGGGGAGTACCACACGTAATGACCCAGCGCACCGACATCGCGACCGTCGACGAATTGCACACGTCGGCAACCAAACTCACCGGCCTGGACGATTTCGGCCCCGACGACGACAACTACCGCGAAGCTCTCGAGGTGCTGCTCGACTCCTACCGCAACGAGGCGGGCCTGACGGTGTTGGGCAGCAAGATGAACCGGTTCTTCCTGCGCGGCGCGCTGGTCGCCCGGTTGCTGTCCGAGTCGGCGTGGAAACAGAACCCCGCCTACCGGGACGTCGCCATCGAGCGCCCGATCTTCGTCACGGGCCTGGTGCGCACCGGCACGACGGCGCTGCACCGGTTGCTGGGCGCTGACCCGGCCCATCAGGGGCTGCACATGTGGCTGGCGGAGTTCCCGCAGCCGCGACCGCCGCGTGACACCTGGGACTCGAACCCGTTGTACCGCAGGCTCGATGACCAGTTCAACCAGCATCACGCCGACAACCCCGGCTACACCGGCCTGCACTTCATGGCCGCCTATGAGCTGGAGGAGTGCTGGCAGCTGTTGCGCCAGTCGCTGCACTCGGTGTCCTACGAGACCCTCGCGCACCTACCGACTTACGCGAAGTGGCTGTCCCAGCAGGACTGGACGCCGTCGTATCAGCGGCACAAGCGCAACCTGCAGTTGATCGGCATGAACGACGCCGACAAGCGCTGGGTGCTGAAGAACCCCAGCCATCTGTTTGCCCTGGACGCGCTGATGGCGACTTATCCTGACGCCCTGGTGATTCAGACCCACCGGCCGGTGGAGACGATCATGGCGTCGATGTGCTCGCTGGCCCAGCACACCGCGGAAGGATGGTCGACGACCTACACCGGAGCCCAGATCGGCGCAGACTCGATGGAGACGTGGTCGCGGGGGTTGGAACGGTTCAACACCGCACGCGCCAAATATGATTCGGCGCAGTTCTACGACGTCGACTACAAGGAGTTGATCGCCGACCCGCTGGGCACGGTGGCCGACATCTACCGGCACTTTGGAATCACGCTGACCGACGAGGCCACGCAGGCGATGGAAGCCAGTCACGCGGCGAGCCAGCAGGGCGATCGGGCGCCGAAACACCGCTACTCCCTGGCTGATTACGGGTTGACGGCCGAAGCGGTCAAGGAGCGGTTCGCCGGGCTGTGACCTGACGGCAGCGGCTCTACTCGGCCGCCTCGTGCTCCAAAATCCCCTCGGCCACCGCGTGCTCGATGCTGTCGGAAAGCCGCGGGCAGGACCGGGTGCGCGCGGTATCCCCGCCGGATGCGCGCACTTCGGCGAAGTGCGCGCAACGCTGCGCGGCGTCGCTATTCCATTGCACCGCAGTGTGACCCGGCCCAAGCCTGCGCACGGTCACCGTGACGTGACAGAACCGACAGTCCACCGGCCGCAACCCGGCGGACAGGTAGCGCTCGCGGTCGGCGCGGCTGGCTTCGGCCACCGAGGCGGCGCGATCGGGGTCGTTGCTGAAATCCCTTGACTTCGACCAGGCCCCGGAACCACCGTTCGTCGACGGCGCCTCGTCATGGTCATGGTGATCGCCGTGCAGTGCCAGCATCGACCGTGCCAAGCGGTCGACGTCGGGAACGGCCGGCTGATCGTCGGACATGTCCGTCAGTTCGCCGGGACCTCGTCGGACTCGGTGTCCCGCGCCTTCAAGTTCTCGGCCACCTCGGCGTTCCAGAACTCGTTGGCGCGCGTCGTGTCGACCTCGATCTCGAAGCGCTCCACCATCTCCGGGGCGACGTCGGCGGCGTCGACGTAGAACTGCTGATACCAGCGGCGCAGCTGATAGACCGCGCCGTCTTCCTCGACCAGCAGCGGATTGTCGATGCGCGTCTTGTGCTTCCAGATCTCCACGTCCTGCAGGAAGCCCTTGCTCACGCCGTCGGTGAACACCCGGGAAAGCTTGTCGGTCATCTTTTCGTCCATGCCCTTGGGCTTTTCGACGATGACGCCCCACTGCAGCACGAACGAATTCTGCGTGACCGGGTAGTGGCAGTTGATCAGAATCGACTCCGCCTTGTACCCGCCGTAGCTGTTGTGCAGCCAGTTGATCATGAACGACGGCCCGAAGTAGGACGCTTCGGAATCCAAATGCGCTTCGCCGTAGGTGGTTCCGAGGTCGTCGACGTCGGGGCGGCCCACGTTGTGCAGGTACTGCGAGGCGATGTGACCCTCGAAGACGTTCTTGAAGTACGTCGGCAATCCGTAGTGGATGTAGAAGAAGTGCGCCATGTCGGTGACGTTGTCGATGATGTCACGGCAGTTGGATCCCTCGATCAGGATGCTGTTCCACCGCCACTCGGTCCATTCGTCGCTGGCGGCTTCGGCCAACTCGGGGATGCGCACCGCGGGGTCCGGTGGGTTGCCCTCGTGGTCGTGCCAGACGAACAGCAGCCCACTGCGCACGTCGGTCGTCCAGGACCGGGTGCGGGCCGTCTTCGGGGTGCGCTTGGCGTAGGGCACCAGCTTGCAGCGGCCGTCGCCGCCCCAGCGCCAGTCGTGGAACGGGCAGGCGACCTCGTCGCCCTTGATGGTGCCCTCGGACAGGTCACCGCCCATGTGCCGGCAGTAGCCGTCCAGAACCTTGATGTCCCCGTGTGAGTCGGCGAACACCACCAGCTTCGTGCCGAAAGCCTGCACCGAGTGCGGCTTGCCGTCGAGAAAGTCCTTCGCGACGCCCAGGCAGTGCCAGCCTCGGGCATACCTGGTCGGTAAGGCGCCGGGATCGATTTCCCGAACACCGACGCCGCTTGTGCCGGTACTCACCTTGTTACCTCCAATAATGGGCTGCTAACTAGAACACGTTACAGTTTTGGGGCGGGGGAGCGCAACGACGGGGACCCTAACCACGGCATATGCATGGTGCGGTATATGTAGGCAATGCCGTTGTATTCATTCGAGGGTCGATCGCCGCGGGTCGATCCCACCGCCTTCGTGGCCCCGACCGCGACGCTGATCGGCGACGTCACGGTCCAGGCGGGAGCCTCCGTCTGGTACAACGCAGTCCTGCGCGGCGACTACGCCCCCGTCGTGATCCGGGAAGGCGCCAACGTGCAGGACGGGTCGGTGTTGCACGCGCCGCCGGGAATTCCGGTCGACATCGGCCCGGGAGCTACGGTGGCCCACCTGTGCGTTATCCACGGCGCCCACATCGGATCCGAGGCGTTGATCGCCAACCACGCCACGGTGCTCGACGGCGCGGTGATCGGCGCGCGTTGCCTGGTGGCGGCGGGATCTTTGGTCACCGGCGGCACGCAGATCCCGGCCGGGATGCTGGTGACCGGCGCGCCGGCCAAGGTGAAGGGCCCGATCGAGGGAACCGGTGCCGAAATGTGGGTCAACGTCAATCCGCAGGCTTACCGCGACCTGGCGCAACGGCACCTCGCCGGCGTGGAACCGGTGGAGTGAGCGCGGCGCATCGAGTGTGAAGTGTGCGACGCCGAAACGGCGTGTCGGGTCGTGAGATTCACACTCGACGGGTGGACGCGCCGGTCATCCGTCCTGCCAGCCGGAGTGGATGTAAGTGTCGGCGAAGCGCTTCATCGAGTCCCGCTTCTTGTCCAGCGGCGCATCGAAACCCAGACCGTCGAAAATCCAGGGGATGGTGATGTAGTCGGTCACGCCGATCTGGACGAGCTCGCGATGACCGTCCACCCCGAACTTGTCCATGCAGACGGCTTGGTACTCGAAAGGATCATCCGCCCGGCCATTTTCGGCGAGCAGCGCCTTGAGTTTGCCGATGGTCTCGTCCAGCTGTGCATGCGTCATCATCGCGCTGGTCCAGCCGTCGCTGACCCGAGCGGCGCGCTTGAGGGCGACCTCGGTGTGCCCGCCGACGTAGAACGGCACCGGCTCGGTGGGTGCCGGGCTCATCTGCAGGCGGTCGAAATCGTAGAACTCGCCGTGGAATTCGACCATGCCGCCGGCCAGCACCATTTTGATGACTTCGATCATCTCGTCGACGCGCTTGCCGCGACGCTGGAACGGCACCCCGCACCACTCGAATTCCTCGGGCGCCCAGCCGATTCCGACCCCGAAGCCGAACCGGTTGTTGGTCAGGTTGGCCACCGTGCCGACCTGGCGCGCCAGCAGCAGCGGGTTGCGCGACCCGAGTTTCATCACGTTGGTGTAGAAACGCAGCTTGGAGGTGACCGCGCCCAGCGTCGCGGCCAGGATCAGCGGATCGGCCCACGGCGTGTTCTCGTCGAACATCCGCTTACCGTCGGCGGTGTAGGGATAGTCGACGGACTGCTTCTCGAAATAGAAGATCGAGTCCGGCAGCGCGATCGAATCGAAACCGACTTCCTCCGCGGTCTTGGCGAGTTCGGTCAGCTGGTCCAGCGGACCCATCGCGATGCTCAGGGTGTACTTCATCCGCGTGGTCACGGTTTGTCGCGCCCGACGACCCACATCGAGTAGTACTGCGAGCCGCCACCGTAGGCGTGCCCCAACGCTTTTCGCACATTGGGCACCTGGTGGTCACCGCCCTTGTCCATCACCTGGATCGCGGCCTCGGCGAAGCGGATCAGACCCGAGGCGCCGATCGGATTGGACGACAGCACACCGCCCGACGGGTTCACCGGCAACCGGCCGCCGATCGCGGTCTCGCCCGCCTCGGTGAGCTTCCAACCCTCGCCTTCGGGTGCGAAACCCAAGCTCTCCAACCACATCGGCTCGAACCACGAGAACGGCACGTAGATCTCGGCGGCGTCGATCTCGTCGATCGGGCTGGTGATGCCGGCGGCTTTCCACAGTGCGGCCGCCGCGTCCCGACTGGCCTGCGGGCTGACCTGGTCACGTCCGGAGAACTGCAGCGGCTCGGTGCGCAGCGCGGTGGCGTGAATCCAGGCTACCGGATGTCCTTCCGCCAGACGGGCATCGGCGCTGTCCTCGTCGCCGATCACCACCGCGCAGGCGCCGTCGGACGACGGGCAGGTCTCGTCGAACCGGATCGGGTCCCACAGCATCGGCGACTCCATCACCTTCTCGACGGTGATGTCGGGCTGATGCAGGTGCGCCAGCGGGTTCTTGGCACCGTTCAGCCGGTCCTTCACCGCGACGATGGCGCCGATGTTGGTCGGTGCACCGGAGCGGCGGATGTAGGAGCGGACGTGCGGGGCGAAATACCCGCCTGCGCCGGCACCGACCGGCTTGATGAACGGGATCGGAATCGACAACGCCCACATGGCATTCGACTCAGACTGCTTCTCCCACGCCATCGCCAGCACCCGGCGGTACTTGCCGGACTGCACGAGGCTGGCGGCCACGACTCCGGTGGAGCCACCGACCGAGCCCGCGGTGTGCACGCGGATCAGCGGCTTGCCGGTGGCTCCGACGGCGTCGGCCATGAACAGTTCGGGCATCATGACGCCCTCGAAGAAGTCCGGTGCCTTGCCGACGACGACGGCGTCGATGTCGTCGAACGTGGATCCGGAATCTTGCAGCGCACGGTCGATGGCTTCGCGCACCATGCCGTTCATCGAAACGTCTTTGCGCTTCGCGACGTACTTGGTCTGTCCGGTGCCCAGCACCGCGGCGAGGTTCGCCCCTGCGCCTGCCATCAGTTCTTTCCTTCCATGACCGCGACCAGGTTCTGTTGCAGCGCAGGCCCGCTGGTCGCGTGTGCCAGCACGCGGCCCGCCGAACCGTTCCAGATGTGTTGTGCGGCAAAGCCGATGCGCTCCAGGCCGGCGACGAACATCGGGTTGGCGGCCAGCGCACCGCCGGACGGGTTCACCTTGGTCGACCCGTTCAGTCCGATGGCCTCGGCCAGGATCAGGTGCTGGTGGGTGAACGGCGCGTAGATCTCGGCGACGTCGAATCCGGTGTCGCCACCGGTGGCCGCTGCCGCCGAGGCCGCCGTGGACGCCGAGACGGTGAGATCGCGCGCACCCAGCACCGGAGTCTCGATGCGGTGTTCGATTCCCGTTATCCAGGCGGGCTTTTCGCGAAGTTCACGGGCCCGGTCGTCGGCGGCGAGCACGATCGCGGCCGCGCCGTCGGTGATCGGTGCGATGTCGTGGCGGCGCAGCGGGTCGTTGAAGAACGGCCGGGACAGCAGCTCGTCGATGTCCTTGGCCGGTTTCTCGGAATCGGTGCGTTCGGACTGTGCGAACGAGTCGAGGGCGACCTGCGCCATCTGCTCGGGCGTCCACTTGCCGGAGTCCAGACCGATGCGGGCCTGCAACCCGGCCAGCGACACCGAGTCCGGCCACAGCGGCGCGACGGTGTACGGGTCGGTCTGCCGGGTCAGGATCTGGCGCAGGATGCCCGCCGAGGACTTGCCGAACCCGTAAACCAGTGCGGTGTCGACCTCGCCGGTGAGGATCTTGATGTAGGCCTCGTAAAGTGCCCAGGCGGCGTCCATTTCGACGTGCGACTCGTTGATCGGCGGCACCGCCCCGATCGAGTCGATCGCCGAGATGAAGGAAAACGCCCGTCCGGCAAGGTAATCCGACGAGCCGGAGCACCAGAAGCCGATATCGGCCTTGGTGATGCCCAGGTCTTCGTAGAGCTGGGCGAAGCACGGCATCAACATTTCGACGCCGTTGGTGGTGCCGTCGGTACGGCGCACGTGCGGCGCGTGCGCGAAGCCGACCACCGCGACATTGCGAGTGCTCATTTGTGAGTGGGCCCTTTACAGGTGGTGTTTGTAGGTGTCGTAGTCGGCGTCCGGTTCGCCGGTCGGCCGGAAGAATTCGATGTTGTCGATGCCGAATCCCCACTCCTCGCGGGGTTTCCACACCGCCTCCACCCGCATGCCCATCCGCACCTCGTGCGCGTCGACGTCGGCGACCAGGTGCAGGAACGGGATGTCGGCGCCGTCGAGCAGCACGTAAGCCGCCACGTACGGCGGTTTGATGCGCTGGCCTTGGAACGGGATGTTGATGATCGCGAACGTCGTGACCGTGCCCTTGTCCGGCAGCTCGACGAAATCGGTGGTGGGCCGGCCGGTGGCGGGGTCGGCGCCGTGCGGCGGGAAGTAGACCTTGCCTTTTTCACCGGTCTTGGCGCCCAGTAACTTTCCCTCGGCGATGGCGCGCAGGTAGGCGCTTTCCTCGTGCGAGGCGGTGTGCTGAATGGTCAACGAGATGGGCGTGACGACCATGCTGACCGGGTCCTGGTCGGACTCCGTGCCTTCGGGTTCGGTCTCCTCGCCCAGTGCGAAGTAGGCGATGTCGGTGATGGCGCCCACCGTTTCGTCGGCCCAGTGCACGTGCACCCGGGCGCCGGTCTCGATCTTGTCCGAGGATCCGGCGTCGACGGCGTGAATGAGTGGGGTGTCGGCGCCGTCCAGCTTGATCAGCGCCCACGCGAACGGACGGTCCAGCGGTTCCCCACCGAGTGGCTCGGGTTGCCAGGTCCACGACACGACGGTCCCGACGCTGGACACGGGTACCATCTCGCCCAGCGGTTCGTAGGTGACCGGGTCGTATTCCGGAGGCGGCACATGCACCCGGCCATCGGAACCGCGTACCCCCAGAACGCGGCGGTCACGTAGCCCGGTGAAGAACTTGCCGAGGGTGGGACCCACCGAACGGGTGTAGTCGAAGGACAACGTCAACGGTGCGGAGAGGGGCGGCTCAGGGTGATCGATCAGGGTCGGGCCGCTCGAACTGGCTGTCACGCCATCGAGTAGAACAGGTTCTAAGTTTGGTTTCAATACTGGCCCCAAGGAGGCGACCATCGTGAAGCTCGGGCTGCAGTTGGGTTATTGGGGCGCTCAGCCGCCGGAGAACCACGCGGAGCTGGTCGCCGCCGCCGAAGAGGTCGGATTCGACGCCGTCTTCACCGCCGAAGCATGGGGTTCGGACGCTTATACCCCGTTGGCCTGGTGGGGGTCCTCGACGCAGCGGGTCCGTCTGGGCACTTCGGTGGTGCAGTTGTCGGCGCGCACCCCGACCGCGTGCGCGATGGCGGCGTTGACGCTGGACCACCTGTCCGGCGGTCGGCACATCCTGGGGCTGGGCGTATCCGGGCCGCAGGTGGTCGAGGGCTGGTACGGGGCCCGGTTCCCCAAGCCGCTGGCCCGCACGCGTGAATACATCGACATCGTGCGCCAGGCGTGGGCCCGGCAGGCGCCGGTGACGAGCGACGGACCGCATTATCCGTTGCCGCTGAGCGGTTCTGGGACCACCGGACTTGGCAAGGCACTCAAGCCGATCACCCACCCGCTGCGCGCCGACATCCCGATCATGCTCGGCGCCGAGGGTCCCAAGAACGTCGCGCTGGCCGCCGAGATCTGCGACGGCTGGCTGCCCATCTTCTACTCGCCGCGCATGGCCGACATGTACAACGAGTGGCTCGACGAGGGGTTCGCCCGGCCGGGCGCCCGACGCAGCCGGGAGGACTTCGAGATCTGCGCGACGGCCCAGATCGTCGTCACCGAGGACCGCGCGGCCGCGTTCGAGGGGATCAAACCGTTCCTGGCGCTCTATATGGGCGGCATGGGCGCCGAGGACACCAACTTCCACGCCGACGTCTACCGCCGGATGGGTTACGGCGAGGTGGTCGACGAGGTCACCAAACTGTTCCGGTCCGACCGCAAGGACGAGGCCGGCAAGGCCATTCCGGACGAACTCGTCGACGACGCGATGATCGTCGGCGATCTGGACTACGTGCGTAAGCAGATCGAGGCGTGGGAGGCATCCGGCGTCACCATGATGGTGGTGAGCGCTCGCAGCGTTGAGCAGGTACGAGACCTCGCCGCGCTGACCTGACGCGCAGGCTTGCGAGACCGCTAGAACGCGTTCTAGATTGGCCCGATGGGGATGGGCTCAGACGGCGTGTGCGTCGTCGAACGACATCTCCACGTTGCTCACCGACTGCGTCATCAGCGCCCGCTTGGGCAGGCCCAGCGACGCCAGTTCCCTGGCGTAGGGGTGATCGCCGAGCCGGATCCGAGCGCCGCCGAGGCGGGTGCGCACCCCGGAGGTGCTCATCTGCGACGAGGTCTCCCGGGTGACGCCGTCGAGGTGGGAGTAGGTCGTCAAGTTCTGTGCCTTCATCGCGGGGTGCGGCAGGCCCCGGCTGAACTCGATACCGGCGATCAGTTGGCCGTCGGCGCTGACGTCGAAGTCGAACTTGCGGCCCTCGCGAACGGTGAAGTCCGCCATGATCTTTGGGTAACCCCAGATGGTGCGCCCCGCTTCGAGGGTGAACTCCTGGTCCACCGGCAGGTGGTGAATGAAGGTGGCCGCGTCGGCCATCGCTCTCAGGCCCCTGGCCGTGGTGCCGGGTTTGTTCACCATGAAAGCGGTGCCGTACTCGTGGTACTTGCCCAGGTCACCGTCGATGTAGCGGACCAGCAGCTGCAGCAGGATGGCCCGGCCGGGCAGGTATTCGAAGATCTGCAGGCCGCTGTAGTCGATGAGACGTTGCGCGGCGGCGGCGTCGACCGAGAACATCGCCGAGTGCTGGTCGGCTTTGCGGATGATCACCGGCATGGTGAGGACGGTGCCGGCGATGGTGTGTTGCGAGACAGGCATGGGGCTTACTGTAATGGGCTCGAAACAGAAAACTGGAGGCTGTAGATGACTGCGATCATCCCGGAGACAATCCGCGACATCGATCTGGCGGACGGCAACTTCTATGCCGACGGCGTCGCGGCGCGCGAAGCGTACCGGTGGATGCGCGCCAACCAGCCGGTGTTCCGGGACCGCAACGGATTGGCCGGTGCGACAACGTATCAGGCCATCCTGGACGCCGAGCGCAACCCGGAGTTGTTCTCCAGCACCGGCGGCATCCGGCCGGATCAGCCCGGCATGCCGTACATGATCGACATGGACGACCCCGCACACCTGGTGCGTCGCAAGCTCGTCAACGCCGGCTTCACGCGCAAGCGGGTCAAGGACAAGGAAGCCTCGATCGGCGAATTGTGCGACACGTTGATCGACGCGGTGTGCGAGCGCGGCGAGTGCGACTTCGTCCGCGACATCGCGGCGCCGTTGCCGATGGCGGTGATCGGCGACATGCTCGGCGTGCTGCCTGAGGACCGCAGCATGTTGCTGAAGTGGTCCGACGATCTGGTCTGCGGACTGAGTTCGCACATCGACCCCACCTCAGTGGAATTTCAGACGGTGATGGAGGCGTTCGCCGCCTATACCGCGTTCACCATGGACCTGATCGGGAAGCGTCGCGCGGAGCCGACCGACGACCTCTATTCGATCCTGATCAACGCCGAGGTCGAGGGTCAGCGGATGGCCGACGAAGAGATCGTCATGGAGACGCTGCTGATCCTGATCGGCGGTGACGAAACCACCCGCCACACGCTGAGCGGCGGCACCGAGCAACTGGTGCGCCATCGCGATCAGTGGTCGGATCTGGTGGCCGACCCGGAATTGCTTCCCGGTGCGATCGAGGAGATGCTGCGCTGGACTTCACCGGTGAAGAACATGTGCCGCACGCTGACCGCGGACACCGAATTCCACGGCACCTCGTTGACCGAGGGCGAGAAGATCATGCTGCTCTTCGAGTCGGCGAACTTCGACGAGTCGGTGTTCGATCAGCCGGAACACTTCGACATCCGCCGAAACCCCAACAGCCACTTGGCATTCGGCTTCGGTACCCATTTCTGCATGGGGAATCAGCTGGCGCGGCTCGAGTTGTCTTTGATGACGTCGCGGGTGTTGCAGCGTTTGCCGGATCTGCGGCTGGCCGACGAGTCGGCGTTGCCGCTGCGGCCGGCGAACTTCGTGTCCGGACTGGAATCGATGCCGGTGGTGTTCACGCCGACCGCGCGGGTGTTTTAGCGCCCGTCCGCGGCAGAGTTTTTGAGTTTCTTCGGTGAATGCTGTGGCCGAACCCTATCGTTACCGCTGCAGGCAACCTAGGGGGAGGTGCACGTGGAAGGGACGCCGTTCGGCCGCTACCGGTTGATCGAGTTGCTGGGGCGCGGCGGCATGGGCGAGGTCTGGCGGGCGTTCGACACAGCCACCGAGCGCGTGGTCGCGCTCAAGGTGCTGCCCGCGCAGTTCGCCGACGATGAGACCTACCAGCAGCGGTTCCGCCGCGAAGCCCGCTCGGCGGCCGGACTCGACGAACCTCACGTGGTTCCGATCTACGACTTCGGTGAGATCGAGGGACGGCTGTTCGTCACGATGCGCCTCATCCAGGGCCGCGACCTGCAAACCGCATTGACCGAAGGCCCGCTGGAGCCCGCGCGGATGTTGCACATCATCGGGCAGGTGGCTTCGGCATTGCACGCCGCGCACCGGGTCAATCTGGTGCACCGCGACGTCAAACCGTCCAACATCCTGGTGGCCGAGGACGACTTCGCCTATCTGATCGACTTCGGTATCGCGCGCGCGACCGGGCAGACGTCGCTGACCAACACCGGAAGCGTCGTCGGCAGCTGGGCCTATCTGGCGCCCGAACGATTGACCAGCGACCGCAACGACAACCGCGCCGACATCTATGCGCTGACCTGCGTGATGCACGAGTGCCTGACCGGCAGCCAACCTTTCCCCGGTGACAGCCTCGAGCAACAACTGGGTGGGCATCTGACCCTGCCGCCGCCGCGCCCGTCCACGCTGCGTCCCGGCATTCCACCGCAACTCGACGACGTCGTCGCCAAGGGGATGGCCAAGAACCCCGACGAGCGCTACGCCACCACCAAGGAACTGATCGCGGCGGCACGCGCTGCCATCAACACCCCTAACACCGGGCCGCACCCTGCGCCGCATCCACAGCCGTCCCGACCCGGCCCGGGACCCGTCGCTCCCGCACCGTGGCAACAATCGCCGGCCACCCCGCCGCCCTGGCCGCAACCGGCGGCCTTCGTCGCACCGGCACCCGCGTTCTCCGCGCCGCGCCCCGGCCCCGAGCGGCCGGGACAAGAGTCGCGATGGAAGCGGCATGCCGTTGCCATCACCGCGGTTTGTGCGGTCGCCGCCGTGGCGATCGCGTTGCCGATCATCTTCATGACCACCGGGTCGTCGCAGGCGTCCGGGCCGTCGCTGTTGTCGGTGCAGGAAGTCAACGCGGTGATGGGTGAAACGAATTACCGACTCATCGACGCGACGACGAAACTGACCGAGCCCGGTTTCACCGTCACGCCCCAACAGTGCGCAGCCATCCAGTCAATCGACCTCAAATCGGCCTTCGCTGCCGTCGGCGTCAACTCGATCCAATCGGAGACGCTGCACGCCACCGGCAATGACATCCGCGGCAGCGTCGACCAGTATGTCGCGACAGCGCCGTCGACTACCGCGGCGAATCGCTTTATGCAACAACGCTTGCAAGCCTGGCGGGGCTGCAACAAACAGCAATACTCGGCCGGCGGGGTCAAGATGACCGCGACGATCGTCGCGGATGGCCGCGACAAGATCTCCGCCCAGTACCGTTTCGCCGCCGACGACAGCTTCCTCTGCCAACAGGACATCACAACCGCCGGCACCGCGATCGCTAGCGTCATCGTCTGTGACGACCGGTCGGGCGTCGCGACCAAGACAGACACCATCGCTGCCAAGATCATGGACGCCTCGTGAACCGAAAAGTGCTGGCGTGCATAATCATCGCGTTGACCGCCGTCGCAGTGATCGTCACGACCGCCGTCCTGCGTGCCGCCGGTGGCGGCGAGACCAGAAAGCTGACCGATCAGCCGGTGGCCGCGGGCCTGACGTCGTCGACGCTCACCGAGGCCGAGGTGCGATCGGCGGTCAGCGACAACAACTTCGTGACATCGAGTCGCTTCACCAGGCTTTCGAAGGATCCGGTCAAGGTCGATCCCACCACCTGCATCGGCGTCTCGATGATTCTGCCGCCCACCTCGTTGTCCGGCGTCGACTGGCAGGCGCTCAGGGGGGCCGTGGGATCGTCACCACAAGGGGAACATTCGCACTATGTCGCGCAGGGGATCGCTGCGCTCGATACGCCCGACGCGGCGCGCAGCTACCTGAAAACCGCGGCCCAGGCCTGGCAACAGTGCAACGGCAAGTCTTACTCCGCCGATGCCAGCGGCAGCGTCGGGCACTGGGTGATGAAGTCGTTCGAGCAGACGGGCACCACGCTGACGGCCGGCATCAACCAGGAGAACGCGCGATACCTCTGCCAGCATGTACTGACCATCCACACCAAGTACGTCATCGACGTGGTGGCGTGCGGTTACGACATCGTCGATCAGGCGCAGGTGGTGGCCAACCGCATCACCGGCAAGTTGGTCGACAATCTCGAAAATCCTTGAGTCGTGGGTGGCGGCATTCCGCGCCGCGCCCAGGCCGACCCCAGCCGTCCCAGGATGCCGCCGTCGGTGTCGCGGCTGGTGACCCGGATGGTGATCCAGTCCAGATCGGTGTTCATCGTTTCGTAGCGGGCGATGTCTTGGCCGAACCGGTCGGGCGTGCGATGGTGTGCCCCCTCGTACTCCAGTGCGAGTTTCAGTTGCTCCCAACCCATGTCGACGATCCCGACCAGCTCCCCGTATAAGCCGTACACCGGTATCTGGGTCTGCGGTGGCGGGTAGCCGGCACTGATGACCAGTAACCGCAGCCGGGTCTCTTGCGGGGACTCCGCGCCCGGATCGACGAGGGCGAGAGCCTGTCGCGCCCGCCTGATGTTGCGGTGGCCGCTATGGCGCTCCGTCAGCGCCTCGATGTCGGGGGTGTCGAGTCTGGTTGCGCGGGCGAGCGCGTCGATCGCGGCGACCGCTTTGTCCAGTGGATACCGGCAGGCGAGATCGAAGGCGGTGCGGGCCGGCGTGGTTGTCGGTATGCCCCGGATGAGCTGGGTTTCGTCCGCCGTGATGCGGTCTGACCAGGTGATGACGCCCCGCGGGGGACGGCGGCAGTCGTAAAGCAGCTGTGCAGGCTGCTCGTCATCGACCCACTTTGCGCGGTGCAGCGCTGCGGCGGATTGGCCGGCAACGACACCGCGCCGCTTCGACCACAGCCAGGCGGCATGCGCGCGTTGTGTCGCGGTCAGTTCGGTGTGGACCGGGAGGTAGATGTCCCGGTGCACCGCGGTGTAGCGGCTACGCAGCTGGTAGGGCGTGATCACGCCGGACGCTATTGCTTCGCTGCCGACAAATGGCTCGACCATGAGCGCAGTGTGCCGTCCGGGACTGACATGTTCGCCGAGCGTGTCGCTGTTGCGAAATTTCGGCCTGGATTTGGCAGTGGTTACGCGCTCGGCGAAGGGGCGGACGGGTTCGCCGAACGGGAGTGGTTACACGTTCGGCGGAAGGGGCGGACAGGTTCGCCGAGCGGCAGTGGTTACACGCTCGGCGAAGGGGGCGGACAGGTTCGCCGTCCGGGACTGACAGGTTCGCCGAGCGTGTCGCTGCTGCGAAATTTCGGCCTGGATTTGGCAGTGGTTACACGTTCGGCGAGGGGGGCGGACAGGTTCGCCGAGTGGGACTGACAGGTTCGCCGAGCGTGTCGCTGTTGCGAAATTTCGGCCCGAATTTGGCAGTGGTTACACGCTCGGCGAAGGGGGGCTTACTTGTTCTGGAACTGCGGCTTACGCTTCTCGGCGAACGCCCGCGGACCCTCTTTCGCGTCGTCGGAGAGGAACACCTTGATCCCGACCTGCGTGTCGGTCTTGAAGGCCTCGTTCTCGTGCATGCCCTCGGTCTCGCGGATGGTCTTCAGGATCGCCTGGACGGCCAACGGACCGTTGTTCTCGATGATCTCCGCGAGTTCCAACGCCTTCGCCAGCGCCTGACCGTCCGGGACGACGTGACCGATCAGCCCCATCTCCTTGGCCTCGGCCGCGGTGATGTGCCGGCCGGTCAACAGCAGGTCACACGCCACCGTGTAGGGAATCTGGCGCACCAGGCGCACCGCCGAGCCGCCCATCGGGTACAGACTCCACTTGGCCTCGGAGATGCCGAACTTGGCGCTCTCGCCGGCGATGCGGATGTCGGTGCCCTGCAGGATCTCGGTACCGCCGGCGATCGCCGGTCCCTCGACGGCCGCGATCAGGGGTTTGGTCAACCGGCGACCCTTGAGGAGCGCGTCGATGCGCGACGGGTCGTAGCTGCCGTCCTTGAAAGAATCGCCCGGTGGCTTCGCGGTTGCCGCTTTGAGGTCCATCCCGGCGCAGAAGTAGCCACCGGCACCGGTGAGGATGCAACAACGGATGTCGGGATCGTTGTCGACGCGGTCCCACGCCTGCACCATGATCTCCATCATTTCGGTGCTCAGGGCGTTGCGACGGTGCGGGCGGTTCATCGTGACGATCAACGTGTGACCGCGCTGCTCGACCAGGGCGTCCGGTTCGGATTCGTTTGCTGGAGTCTCGGTCACCGTGACCGCCTTTCGCGCGACGTTGGGCATCAGCTTGTCAAGAAATGTAACACGTTCTAATTTAGGGTCCGTGGCCTTGAATATTGCTGACCTCGCCGAGCACGCCATCGACGCTGTGCCCGACCGTGTAGCCCTCATCTGCGGTGACGAGCAGTTGACCTACGCCGAACTGGAAGAGAAGGCCAACCGCCTGGGGCACTACCTGATCGACCAAGGAGTGCAGAAGGGCGACAAGGTCGGTCTGTACTGCCGCAACCGCATCGAGATCGTGATCGCGATGCTCGGCATCATCAAAGCCGGCGCGATCCTGGTCAACGTCAACTTCCGCTACGTCGAGGGCGAGCTGCGCTACCTGTTCGAGAACTCCGACATGGTCGCGCTGGTGCACGAGCGGCAATACTCCGACCGGGTCGCCAACGTGCTGCCGGAGACGCCGAACGTCAAGACCGTGTTGGTGGTCGAGGATGGTAGCGACAACGACTACCAGCGCTACGGGGGCGTCGAGTTCTACGCCGCCATCGCCGACGGCTCGCCCGAGCGTGACTTCGGCGAGCGCAGCGCCGACGACATCTACCTGCTGTACACGGGTGGCACGACGGGCTTCCCGAAGGGCGTGATGTGGCGCCACGAAGACATCTACCGGGTGTTGTTCGGCGGAACCGACTTCGCCACAGGCGAATTCGTCAAGGACGAGTACGACCTGGCCAAGGCCGCCGCCGCGAACCCGCCGATGATCCGGTACCCGATCCCGCCGATGATCCACGGCGCCACCCAATCCGCCACTTGGATGTCACTGTTCTCGGGCCAAACCACCGTGCTGGCACCGGAATTCAACGCCGACCAGGTGTGGCGCACCATCCACGACCACAAGGTCAACCTGCTGTTCTTCACCGGCGACGCGATGGCCCGTCCGTTGCTCGATGCGCTGCTGGCGCATCAGGACGCGGGTAATGAGTACGACCTCTCGTCGCTGTTCCTGCTGGCCAGCACGGCGGCCCTGTTCTCGCCGAGCATCAAGGAGAAACTGCTGGAGTTGCTGCCGAATCGGGTGATCACCGACTCGATCGGCTCCTCGGAGACCGGCTTCGGTGGCACCAGCATCGTGGCCAAGGACGCGCCGCACAGCGGTGGCCCGCGGGTCACCATCGACCACCGCACCGTCGTCCTCGACGAAGAAGGCAACGAGGTCAAGCCCGGCTCCGGCGTACGCGGCTTCATCGCCAAGAAGGGCAACATCCCCGTCGGCTACTACAAGGACGAGAAGAAGACCGCCGAGACGTTCAAGACGATCAACGGTGTGCGCTACGCGATTCCGGGCGACTGGGCGCTGGTCGAAGAGGACGGGTCCGTGACGATGCTGGGCCGCGGTTCGGTGTCGATCAACAGCGGCGGGGAGAAGATCTACCCCGAAGAGGTCGAGGCGGCACTGAAGGGTCATCCCGACGTCTTCGACGCCCTGGTGGTCGGTGTGCCCGACCCGCGCTACGGTCAGCACGTCGCGGCCGTGGTGCAGGCGCGTCAGGGGGCGCGGCCGACGCTGGCGGAACTGGACAGCTTCGTGCGCTCGGAGATCGCGGGATACAAAGTGCCGCGCAGTCTTTGGTTCGTCGACGAGGTGAAGCGTTCACCGGCCGGCAAGCCGGACTACCGCTGGGCCAAGGAGCAGACCGAGGCTCGCCAGGCCGACGATGTGCATGCCGCTCACGTAACCGCTTGAGCGACTTCGTCAAGCAGCGACGGGGCGCCCCGGCAGGATTCTTCGCCTGCGAGGCCGCCGGGCTGCGGTGGCTGGGCGGAGTCGAGGGCGGCGTCCCCTGCGCGCGGGTGGTCGCTGTCGACGCGACCAGTCTGACGTTGGGCCGACTCGACCCGGTAGCTCCCGACGCCGAAGCGGCGCGTGTCTTCGGTACCCGACTGGCGGTCACGCACGACGCGGGCGCGGTGGCCTTCGGCGCGGGACCCGACGGGTGGGACGGGCCCGGATTCTTCGGACCGTTGTCGCAGCCGCTGCCCATGTCGTTGCGGCACCACCGTCGCTGGGGCTCGTTCTACGCCGACGAGCGGCTGGCCCCGATGACTGACCGCGCGGCGGCCCGACTCGATGCCGCGACCCGCACCGCTCTCGACGCGGTCATGACACGCTGCCGGGCCGGCGACTACGACGACGACGACGCGCCGGCGCGCCTGCACGGGGATCTGTGGAGCGGCAACGTGATGTGGACACGGGACGGGGTGGTGCTGATCGACCCCGCCGCTCACGGGGGTCACCGGGAGACCGACCTGGCCATGCTGGCGCTGTTCGGCTGTCCGCACTACGAATCCGTCCTGGACGGCTACCAGCGGGCGCATCGGCTGAAACCCGGCTGGCGCGACCGGGTCGGACTGCACCAACTGTTCCCGCTGCTGGCACACGTGGTGCTGTTCGGCGGCGGGTACGCGCGGCAGACATACGCTGCCGCCCGCGCCGCACTCGACGTCTAGAGTCGAAACCGCGATGACGATCGATGTGTGGATGCAGCACCCGACCTTACGGTTCCTGCGCAGCGACATGCTCGCCTCGCTGCGGCGCTGGACCGGTGGGTCGATCCCGGACGCCGACCTCCCGATCGAAGCGACGGTGGCTTCGATGGACGCGGCGGGCGTCGAGTTCGGCCTGCTGAGCGCGTGGCTGGGTCCGGGCGGCCAGGATCTGGTGTCCAACGATGAAGTCGCGCAATGGGTTTCATCGCATCCCGACAGGTTTGCCGGATTGGCCGCCGTCGACCTGAACCGTCCGATGGTCGCGGTTCGCGAACTGCGCCGACGGGTTGCCGACGGGTTCGTCGGCCTGCGGGTGGTGCCGTGGTTGTGGGATGCGCCGCCCACCGATCGCCGTTACTATCCGCTGTTCGCGCAATGCGTCGAGTCGGGGGTGCCGTTCTGCACCCAGGTCGGGCATACCGGCCCGCTGCGACCGTCGCAGACCGGGCGCCCGATTCCCTACATCGACCAGGTGGCGCTGGACTTCCCGGAACTGGTGATCGTGTGCGGGCACGTCGGCTATCCCTGGACCGAGGAGATGGTCGCGGTGGCCCGCAAACACGAGAACGTCTACATCGACACCTCTGCCTACACCGTCAAGCGGTTGCCCGACGAGCTCGTACGCTTCATGAAAACCGGTACCGGGCAACGCAAAGTGCTGTTCGGCACCAACTACCCGATGATCACCCACACCCACGCCCTGGCAGGTCTCGACGAACTCGGACTCGGCGACGAGGCCCGTCGGGACTTCCTGCTGCGCAATGCCGAACGGGTCTTCAAGCTGCCGGAACTGCACGGAAAGGTGGACAGATGAACGGTGCTCAGGCGCTGATCAACACATTGGTCGACGGCGGTATCGACGTGTGCTTCGCCAATCCCGGTACCTCCGAGATGCATTTCGTGGCGGCGTTGGACACGGTGGCCGAGATGCGGGGTGTGCTAACGCTTTTCGAAGGGGTGGCCACCGGCGCCGCCGACGGCTACGCCCGCATCGCCGGCCGCCCGGCCGCGGTGTTGCTGCACCTGGGCCCGGGTCTTGGGAACGGGCTGGCCAACCTGCACAACGCGCGGCGCGCCAAGGTGCCGATGGTGGTGGTCGTCGGCGACCACGCCACCTATCACAAGAAGTACGACGCCCCACTGGAATCCGACATCGACGCGGTTGCCGGCACCGTCTCGGGATGGGTGCGCCGCAGTTCGACCGCCGGTGAGGTCGCAGCCGACACCGCCGAGGCAATCGCGGCCAGCGTGTCCGGGGCACACGTCGCGACGCTGATCCTGCCCGCCGACGCCTCCTGGTCGGAGGGGGCCGAACCCGCGCGAGCGGTCGCGACGTCGTGGTCGGGTGCCAGGATCGACGACGGTTCGGTTGCCGCGGTGCTGCGTTCCGGCGAGCCGACGACGATCCTGATCGGGGGAGACGCCACTTATGGAGAAGGGTTGGCCGCGGCGGCGCGCATCGCCGAGGCCACCGGTGCACGCTTGTTGTGTGAGACGTTCCCGACGCGGCTGGAGCGCGGCGCCGGCGTGCCCGCCGTCGAACGGCTCGGCTACTTCGCCGAGGCCGCGGCCGCGCAGCTGAGCGGCGCCAAGCACCTGGTGCTGGCCGGGGCCAAGTCGCCGGTGTCGTTCTTCGCCTACCCCGATATGCCGAGCGATCTGGTGCCGGCGGGGTGTCAGGTGCACGTGTTGGCCGAAAGCCGCGGCGCGGGACTGGCTTTGGTGGCGTTGGCCGAGGAGGTGGCCCCGGGGACGACGGCGCCGGTAGCGGCGCCGTCGCGTCCGCAGCTGCCGTCGGGCTCGTTGACGGCGGCGTCGGCGGCCGACGTGATCGGTGCGCTGCTACCCGAACGGGCGATCGTCGTCGACGAATCCAACACCTCGGGTCCGCTGCTGCCGCAGGCCACCGCCGGTGCGCCGGCACATGATTGGCTGACGCTGACCGGGGGAGCGATCGGCTACGGCATCCCGGCCGCCGTGGGTGCCGCGGTGGCGGCCCCGGATCGCCCGGTGCTGTGCCTGGAGTCCGACGGGTCGGCGATGTACACGATCTCGGGGCTGTGGACGCAGGCCCGGGAGAACCTCGACGTCACCACGATCATCTACAACAACGGCGCCTACGACATCCTGCGCCTCGAGTTGCAGCGGGTCGGAGCCGGGTCCGCGCCGGGACCGAAGGCGGTGGACCTGCTCGACATATCGCGCCCGACAATGGATTTCGTGAAGATGGCCGAAGGCATGGGGATACCTGCGCGGCGGGTGAACACAGCCGAGGACTTGGCCGACGCGCTGCGCAACGCGTTCGCGGAACCGGGCCCACATCTGATCGACGCGGTGGTGCCGTCACTGCTGGGGTAGTTGTTCGTACAGCCAGTCCGCGAGCTGGTTGACGACAGTCGTTGCGGCCTCGAACGTTTCGGCCTCGGCGGCTAGGGCCACGCCCAGATGGTCTGCTGCCGCAGACAGAATGCCGAACTGGCGGGCCAGGTATCCGGATTTCCGGCCAGGTCCCCAACCACCTTTGGCGGCAATGCCTTTGGCGGCCAGACCCCATCGCTGTTCGGGAATCAGCCGGTGCATGAGTTCGACGACGCGGCCGGCTTCGGGAATCCGAATCATGTTCGCCGCGAACAGTGCCTGCCGGTCGAGCGGCCAGACCGTTTGGCCGAATGCGGTGAATCCCGTTCGGAGGCGCTGAGATTCGACGATGGTCGACGAATCTCCGGCGGCGGCCAGAACAGCTTGAACCCGCCCCGCCGCCTCGACCGGTTCGCCGAGTTGCGACCACAACTGCTCGGAGGCGGGATTGTCGGATTCGGTGATGGCCTTGACTACCAGGGGCTCCGCGCTGCGGCGGTCAGCCTGCAGCGCTGCGATGGCCAGCGGGACTTTGATCGTGGACCACGCCACGCCGGTCGACCAGCTGCCCCAGGAGAAGTGCCGGGTACCCGAGACGGCGATGCCGCATGTTGCCGGGTCGAGCGCCGGAGCACCGTGAAAACCGTTGAGGGGCAACGTCAAGCGATGCCGCCGGCGCCCGCGGTGCCGCCCGCGCCGCCGCCGCCACCCGTGCCGCCACCGGTGATGGTGCCGGCGTTCCCGGTTTGTGCTGCGCCCCCGGCGCCGCCCGTGCCAAACGGATTGCCGTTGCCGGCCTGGCCGCCCGATCCGCCCTGACCGCCGGCGCCACTGGTGCCACCGGTGCCGCCCGTGCCGCCGGTGCCGGACGACGAGCCGGTTCCGGCCGCGCCGCCGTCGCCACCCTTGCCGCCGTCGCCACCCTCGCCACCGACACCGCCCGCACCGCCGTTGCCGGCCGTGCCGCCACCCGAAGCGCCGCCCTGGCCGCCGTTGCCGCCCACGCCGCCCGCTGCGCCGATGGCGCCGGTGCCGCCGCCGCCGCCATTGCCGCCGACGCCGCCTAAGCCTGTCGAGCCCGCACCGACGGTGGTGAAGCCACCGTTGCCGCCGGTGCCGCCCTTGCCGCCGACGGCACCGTCACCGCCGGCACCACCGGCGCCGCCGGCACCGCCGGTGCCACCGCTGCCACCGTTGCTGCCGCCGGCACCTGCCGCACCGCCGAGCCCACCGTTGCCGCCGATGCCGGCATTGACCGTGCCGTGGTCACCGCTGCCCCCGTTGCCACCCTTGCCGCCGAAGGCCTGCCCGTTGGTAGCGACTGTGGCGTTTCCGCCGTTGCCGCCGGCACCGCCGTCGGCGCCGTTGCTGACCGCCTTGCTCGAGATGATGACGGGATTGGCGTCGCCACCGTTGCCGCCGTTTCCGCCGGTAGCCTTCCCGGCATCGCCGGTCACGGTGGCATTGCCGCCCGTTCCGCCCTTGCCGCCGTCACCGCCATTCCCGTCTCCGCCGTTGCCCCCGATTCCGGCTGCGGCAATTCCGGAAGTGCCGTTTTCGGTGGCGGTGCCACCCGTTCCGCCGTTGCCGCCGGGTCCGCCGAACAGGCTGCCGTCGCCGCCCTGGCCGCCCTTGCCACCGGTCGCGGTGCCGCCTGCGGCAGCGTTGACTCCGGCGCCGCCGTTGCCACCGTTACCGCCCTGCTGAACCTGACCATTCGGAGAGCCACTGCTGGGGCTGCCGGCTGTACCGGTGCCGGCATCACCGCCGGTCGCAGTGGTGCCGTCCGGACTGCCGTTGCCGCCGGTACCGGCCTGCGCCACCGTCGTGGGTATCGGCGTGTTGACACCGTTGGCGCCACTGCCGCCCTTGCCACCGGCGCCGCCGTTGCCGCCGTCGCCACCTTTGCCCAGATTGCCGAAACCGCCGGCGCCGCCGGGAGCCCCGCCGGCGCCGGGGTCGCCACCCTTGCTGCCGATGCCGCCGCCGCCCCCGTCGCC